>DATJEQ010000114.1:0-13342 GCA_035496495.1 Polyangiaceae bacterium | reverse complement strand
ACCACGATGGTTTGCATTTTTCCCGTTCCCTGGTGTGGCGCGATTGCTTCATGGAATTCAACCGTGAAGGGCAGCCCCCGCAGGTATTCCGTGAGGCGCCCGGTGACAATTTGAAACGCGTCTTCGGCAAACTCGCGACCGCGAACGACCTTCAACACGACTTCACCCTTTGCATTCTGAACGGCCTGGAATTGCTGCACGAGTTCTCTGCGCGCATCGCTGAAGAGTACGTGAAATACAATTCCTGGGATGGCATTGCCGTCGCGGTCGAACAGGGTGTCGGCGCGCCGCCCGTCGACTCGTGCCAAACGTCTCAGACTCCGGCCGCAAGCACAGGTTTCTTCAGGGGCCAGGGTGGCTATGTCGCCGTTGACATAACGGATCATGGGCATCCCGTAATTGTGTAAATCGGTGATCACGACATCGCCGCTCTCGCCGGGGGGCACAGTCTGGCCGTCGCGAGTGATTTCTAAGATCAGATTCTCCTCCGACAAGTGCATTCCAGCGTGCGCCTCACATTCTGCAGCGATCAACATGGTTTCGCGAGATCCATAGGTTTCGAAGATGCCGGGCCCAAACGCTTTGCTCAGGATGGCGCGGTCTGCATGCCATACGCCCTCTGCGCCGCAAATCACGGGGATATCGTCCCAGTCACGCAGCCGATTGTCGACGATCCAGCGGGCAAACTGTGCACAAGATTGGGTGTAGCAAATGATCACCTCAGGCTGCGTACGTTGCAAGATGCGCAACGCGGCGCGCCGTGCGGCCTCGTCTTGCTTCATCGAATCGAAAAATGTCTCACGCCTCAACGCACGATCAATGCGAATCTTGAGGTTGGGTGGACTTGCCGATACCGCAGCCCAGTAGAAAAACGCCTTCCGCCCTGGGCGATAGCCGGCCCAGCCGTAGCCGCGCATCTTGATCGCTTGGCGCCACTGCTCACTGTTCGCCGAATATTCGAACTTCAATGGTTTGCCGGTTGAGCCACTGGTGCCCTTCTTGAGATTCTTCCCGCGGTATGCGGGATCGACCAAATCCTGGTACCGCTCGCGCACGATGTCGCGGGTGAGAACTGGCACCTGCGCGAGGGCGGCACGCGAAGTAATGACACGCGGATCGATGTGGTGCGTGCGGAACAACTCGCGGTAATAGGGGACGTTGGTTGCCGCATGACATAGCAAGCGGGTGAGCGCGGAAGCTTCCAGCCGCTCGCGTTCCGCGGCGGGCAACCATTGGCTCCTTTGTAAATACGAAAGGTGCTTCAGAGTATCGCGCCTGCGGATTGCGCTTTCCCATGCGGGCAACAAGACACTACCGAACACGGCGCCATAAACTCGATCACCCAAGCTCACAACCGACATTGAACATCCCACAGGGTCGACAACCCAATGCATCCGGTGTGCCGCCCCAATTAGGCTCAATTGTAAAGCTTGTTAGTTGGGATCCGTGGCATTCAGCCACAGCGGTTGCGCGGCGTCCCAACGCTGGGCGGGTCGCGCTCGCGTCAGAGCGGCCTCTTCCTTACAAATCCGTAATAATTTACAAGCCGCTGTCCGACATTTTATCGCAGCGATTATTGTTGCAAACCCGCATTGCACCGCAACTCCCACAGTCAAGCTGCCCTCCACAACCGTTGTCTACGCTGCCGCATTGTGCCCCCAATCCGTCGCAGGTAAACGGCTGACACATGCATTGGTTTCCCACGCATTGCATGCCGCTGCTGCAGCCTCCACAATTGAGCACTTGTCCGCACCCGTCGGCCAGACTTCCGCATTGCGCGCCTGCGCTGCTGCAGGTGATCGGGGTGCACGGTTGCGGGCCGCATTGATTGGCCGTCATGCCGCCACAAATGTCGCTGCCCGTGCACGTTCCGCAATCCAGTTCGCTGTAACAGCCGTCAGGGATAGTTCCACAGTTCGCTGCCTCAGCGTCACAGGTGGTGGGTACACAATCGCAGCTGTTGGCCGACAGGATCCCGCAACGTTCGGGCGATTGACAACCACCGCAATCCAGCACGCGACCGCAGCCATCGCTGATCAATCCGCATTCCGCATGGAGCGAGGTGCAACTTTGAGGAGCGCAGCCGCAGATGTTGTCAACGCCGTAACCCCCACAGGTGTCAGGCAAAGTGCAGGAGCCACAAGACAGGGTGTGCCCGCAGCCGTCTGCGATCACACCGCACTGGGCCCCCTCGGCGGCGCAAGTCGTGGGCACGCAGCCGCATTGATTTGGATTGCCCCCGGCTCCGCAGGTTTGAGGCTCCGGGCATCCCCCACAGTTCATCAGCGCGCCGCAGCCATTGGGGACGTCGCCACATTGCACTCCAAGTTCAGCGCATGTCTGCGGTACACACGGCCCCATGCCGCAGACGTTGTAGCCCCCAGCGCCGCACGTCTCCCCAGCGGCGCAATCTCCACAGGAAACAATCGCGCCGCATCCGTCTGAGATTGTGCCGCAATTCATGTCCTGGCACTTCTGCGGCCGGCATTCACACTTGTTCGGCGTGCCCAAAGCCGCGCATTGCCAGGTGCCGGAACACCCCCCGCAATCCAGCACCCCGCCGCAGCCGTCGGCGACCATTCCGCATTCTGCATCCAGCTCGAGGCACGTCTTGGGCCGGCACCCGCATTGATCGACTGTGCCACCCCCTCCGCAGGTTTCCGGTGCCTGGCATATTCCACACTCGATCACGCTGTCGCATCCGTCTGAGATTGTGCCGCAGGTGGCGGCGAGATCTTCGCAGCGACGGGGATTGCAAGGGATGTCGCCACACAGATTGGTGCCCGCGCCACCGCAAAAACCGCTGGCGCAGTCGCCGCACGACAAGACGCTGCCACAGCCGTCCGCCGCGGTGCCGCATTGCGCCCCCAGCGATTCACAGGTTTGGGGAATGCACTGGACCGTTGGCTCTGGCGTGCCGCTGTCGAGGGTAGGGAGATCCCCACCAGCGTCTATTGTTTGCACGCTCGCGCCAGCGCTGCCCGATGACCCCACCGGGTTCACTGGTCCTGTTGGACTGGCAGGACCAGCAGGGCCCACGGTTGCTTCGGATCCCGCGCTCCCCCCGGCATGATTGGAACTGGGTGAACCCGATGAAACGTTAGCTTGTGAGGCGCCTCGCGTATACCCCGTGAATTCATCACGGCATGAAGCGACCGAGCAAGCGAGCACCGTCAGGGACAGCGCCAGCCTCTGGATAGAACGTGGGAAAGTCATGATCAGAACCTCCCTTGGTGCACCAGCCCAATTGAGTTTGGAGATAAGGCCAATCCAACCCGCTGCTCGCCGCTGGACGAATCGCTGTGAAACAGCACCAAAGCGACGCCTCCGACGAATGCCGTTCCGCCCACGCCCCACAGAATTCGGTTAGCAATGAGCAGCTTCCTTCCGTTTTGCACGGCTGCAAAACCTTGCTCGTTGCAACGCTTGTTGGGGCAATTCACAGCGATCGTTTCCTTCTCCTTTTCCATCATCACTTGCGTGACGACAGCACCCCCAATGCCAGCCAAGCCAATGCTCGCCAGGACGTAACCCAGCGTTGGTGAACTCTTGCCAGCGAGTGCGGGCTCGCGCTGTGGTCCTGGCAGAGCCTGCCCCACGCGCACCAGGATCTCGCTGCGCTGTCGTTCCTGCAGATCGATACTGTAGCGTTGGTCGCTGTGGCCCTCCATGCGCACCAGAACCAGGTGGGTTCCGGGGTCCACCCGCAGTGGCACGTTGAGTGAGCCATCTGCAAGTCGCACACCGTCGCGAAACACTGCAACGCTTGGCGAAAGAGGCGCTGCCGGCTTAATGGTGAGGCGCGGGATTCGTGGTTCGAGCGCTTGAAGTTGAGCGCGGGCGTAGCGCACGCGATCGTCGCTGGGGTCGAGTTGGTCCAAGGCTTCGCGCCACAGTTGCCAGGCCGTAGCGATTTTGCCGCTCCGTTGTTCGCAAGTGGCGCGATTCATCAAAGTGCCTGCGGCGGGTTCGAGGCGATTGCTCTCCTCGAATTTCTTGCACGCTGTTGCGTAATCGCCCGCTTCGAGCGCGGCGCGCCCTTCGGAGAAAAGTTGTTCGGCGCCCACCGGATCGTGCTTTGCAGCATTCGCCGCCCCCGCCATGGAAATAGCGAACGATAGAATGACAGTGCGAATCGGAGTCATAGCTGTTCACTTGCGACGGCTCAGCGGATCGAAATCCACGACCGGTGGAGGTGTTGGTAGGCGACTCGGCGGAGGAGCAGGAATTGAAAGGGGCGTGGCAGACACCTGCGACGTTGGCAGCAGCGGGGGCGCGACTTGCTCCCAGTAATCGGGGGAGTGATCGGGGGCTGTGATGATCAGCGTTCCTGAATAGCTCCTGCCTGCTTGCGATTGCACAGGTCGATGCTTGCTTTTCTGAGATCGTGCTGGTGGGACGCTGACCGATTTCGGCTCGGGTTCGCGTGGCAATTGTGTTGTGGCTATTCCTGGCGCCGGCGTTGAACTGGATGCCGCCGAAGCGCTCGGCGCGGCACTGTGCATCTCAGGCATTACTGGCGTCGGCGTTGGCGCGATGAACGGCAGTGCCGGAGCCGGCATGGGCGGGCCCGACACCCATCGGTTCGCCACGAAAGCGCTCAGTCCACCGGCGATCAGCGTCCCAGCCAGCCCCAGCACGTACTTGTGCAGCTTGGGCTTGCCCAAATCCGAGCGGTCCAAATCCAAATTGGTTGTTGGCGAAGGGAGTACACGATCGGGTGGGGAAGGCGCAGCGGGTTGTTCGAGCTGATGGAGCGCCGCCCGCACCGCAAGTTGCATGCTCAGTGCATCGGGGAATCGACTGTTCATGTCGAATGCCAGCGCCCGATCCACGATCTCGGCGATCGCGGCGGGCACCGCTGGTGCGGCGTCGCGCACCGGGCCTACCGGTTGCACCATGGCGGCGGCCATGTCCTCATCCGGCGTCTGAGCTGAACGGACGTAATTGCCGGTCAACAGAAAATACAGCGTGGCGCCCAGTGACCAGAGATCCGTTCTGTCGTCGATGATTTCCCAATCGCAACTGGCTTGTTCGGGCGCCATGAAGGCGGGTGTGCCCAACGCGAAGTTGCCATCGACGCTGAGCGCATCGACACGCCAAGCGATGCCAAAATCCAGGAGCTTTACTTGACCGTTCCAAGTAATGAAAATGTTGTTGGGTTTGATGTCTCGGTGAATGATGCCCACTGCATGAGCAGCGATTAGAATATCGAGCACCGCATCAGTGACCCGAAGCGCTTCGATCAGCGAGTAACGGGCACGCTCGTGCAGCGTTTCGAGCGATTCTCCCTCAAGCAGGTCCATCACCAGGAACACAGTCCCGTCAGCTAATGTGCATTCGTCGCGAATTGTCACAACACCGGCATGATTGACTCGGTTTACCGTGTAGGATTCTTCGAGAAAGCGTTGCCGGATTTCACGAACACGACTGAGGCTGGGATGCAGGATTTTCAGCGCAGCTCTGTGTCCGTTACGGTGCGTCGCCTCATAGACAGCGGCCATCCCCCCCAGTCCAACAAGCCGATCCAGTCGCCACCGGTCGTCGAGCACAGAGCCTTCGCGTTCTTTCGCCAAGGCATCGTCGGTCAAGGAATTGCCAACCACAGAATCGTTGGGCAACGATTTGGCAGTCTGCCCCAAACCGACTGGCTTTATCGACAATCCAGTGGATCGTTCGTCGTCGTCGACTTCAGCATCGTCGATTAGAATGAACTCCGAATCGGAGGGGGCGGTAAGAGACCAGGCCGAAGACACGCGGCGCTCCTGTCCCAGGCGAGGCCAATTTGGCATCGCGCTAGTTGTTCTTGAATGCGCCCAACAGGTCTTGCAGGCATCATGCCACCCAGTTGTGCGGCGCGCACGGCGCAGTCCGCTGCCACCATGCCGCGTTCGGTCTTCTAAGCCGCCAAGGTGTACGCGCAGATGCTTGGGTTGTGTCCCTCACGTCCACGGCCGGGACGATTTGCCTCAGGGTGAACGCGGTGAACGAGTTGCCGGGCTTGGTACGGAGCTTGCTCGACGGCTCTGTGAAAGGGATCGTCCTATGCTTGCTCTGCGAAGCATTGCGCAATTTGCGACGTTCGTAGCCCTGATCAACTGTCGCTCAGAAGATCGACCACCGCGGGTGGCGCCCGGTGATTCGAACAACCCAACAGCCGAGAGTGGTGCACGAATTCCGACTCCCGACTTGAACCCTCGTGCGCGGATGGATCCGGGCTCCAGCACCGGACCCATTGCGACGATCGGCGGCGAGGGCGCATTCGGCGGGGCAGGTGGCGCAGGTGGAATGGGTGGCTCAGGGGGTTCCGCCGCCGCATTCCCGGAGTACGCCCCGACACAATCTCCACAGCCTGCACCGTCTCCCCAGTTCCCACAGCCAATTCGCTGAATTCAAAGGCGGTGTAAAAATGTCTGCATGGCGACGTGTGTTGAGGCTGGCACTGACGCTGGCGACGGTGTGCTGCGGGCTGAGTCTCGCTCCCGCGGCATTGGCGAATAATCTGGAAAAAACCGAAATCGCACTGGATCTCGATTTCGTCAACCCTGTCGCCAAGTCCAGCGTTGACGCGGGTGGGGGCGGCGCGCTGCGCGTGGGCCAGCAGCTGGACTTAGTCGCGCTTTCGCTAACCGGGGAATTCGGCCTTGGCTACCACTCCTTTGGAGGAGCTGCTGAGCCGAGGGACTACACCGCATTTGCCGGGGGGCGCCTCGCGATTGGCAAGATCTTGGAGCCAGGGGTCTTCGTGCATGTGGGTGCGTCGCGTCTCGTGGGGAATTTCGTCTCGACCTGGGCGCCCATGATGGATCTCGGCCTATCGTTAGATCTCACGGTCTTCCCATTGGTCGACATCGGGTTGCATGGGACCTACGTGCACCGGTTCCCCACCACCGAAGGTTCCGTCTTTCGCTACATGATCGTCGGTCCCCATGTGGCGCTGATGTTCTGACAGGTGTGACATCCCGTCTCAAAGCTGTGCCTTGTTTGAAAGTAGGGCAATGTGGGCATGAGAAATGCACGGGCTCTGTCGTCTGAATTTCCTGAGAGGTACTCAATGAACAAGCATTCAAGGATCGCAACGATTGCCACAATTACCTTGTTGATCGCGACAATGACTGCAGGCTGCTCCAAGAAAAATGAAAACCGTGGTGCAGCGCAGGCCGATCCAAGCCCTGAACGCGCGTCGGCCGAGACGCGCTCTGCGGCGGCGTCACTCACGCAGTCGCGGTGCGCACGGGAGCAACGCTGTGAAAACGTCGGTCCAGGGAAAAAGTACTCCTCGGTGGACGATTGTGACACACAGATCGGTCGTGATTGGCGTGAGGATCTGAATTCACGCGAGTGCAGCCGAGGGATCAATCAACAGGAACTCGACGACTGCCTGTCTCAGATCAGAAACGAAGACTGTGGCAATCCCTTCGATTCGCTTGAGCGGATCGCGGCATGTCGACAAGGCATGATTTGCCAAGACTAGTGCCGAGACGAGGGCCAACACGATTGAGATGGGGAGAATTGCCCCAATTGGGACGCTGAACTGATGATCGGTTGCTTGGTGGATGAAGTTGGCCCGATCAATGCACATTCACGTTGCGGCTCAACAACAAGGAGTCTCGCACAATGAACAAAGATACTGCACAGGGAGAGTGGAACATCCTCAAGGGCAAAGCCAAACGCGTTTGGGGAGGCCTCACTGACGACGATTTCGTTAAGGCGGAAGGCTCGGCAGACAAGCTCTACGGGACCATTCAGAAACGCTTTGGTGTCAGTAAGGAACAGATCAAGGCCAAGTTAGACGCGGTTCGCAACAAGTAGCCAGCTGGGCCAGGTTCTCATTCAGGAGGTTTCTCATGCTGTGGACGATTGCAGTCATCATGTTGCTGCTCTGGGCACTCGGGTTGATCACCTCGTACACGATGAGCGGGTTCATCCACATTCTGTTGGTGGCCGCTCTAGTGCTGGTCTTGGTCAGTCTGATCAGCGGGAGAAGGGCTTCGATTTGAGGCCCTTCCTTCCCCTGAATGCACATTGAGAACGCACCGCAGAATTCGGCGCCTACCCAGGCGACCGAGCCGGTGGAAATCTCACTCACGCGCAGGCGGATTTCGCTCTCTGTATTGGCGGCGGCTGCCTTTGTGGTGATCATTTACCTGGGGCTCCCGGTGAGCTTCGGGCTGCTGCTCGGCGCGCTGCTGGGTTTTGTCGTCCAGCCATTGTACGGCAACCTGCTGCGGCGCGGCTTTCATCCGACGCGGACAGCAGTCTTTTGCTCGGTGTTGAGTTCTGTGCTCTTGGCCGGGATGTTGTTTGGGTTGGGCTATTTGATCGTCTCAGAGCTGAGCGAGGTGATTCCCTCGATTCCAGAAAAGTTCGCTGAAGGTGGGGCGCTGCACCCCGCCGTTTCGTGGGTCCAAACGACACTGCAAAGCTGGCACATCGATCCCGATCAGAAATTGCAGGACGTCCAAATGCGCTTGATGCCACAGGTCGAACGACTGGCGCTGGCTACGCTGGCGCTGAGCGGGGAAATGGTGATCTTCTTCATCATCATGACGATGGCGCACTTCAACATCTTGTTGCGCTGGAAGCCCCTGATTGCCTGGGCTGAGCGTGACTTGCCGCTCAAGCCGGATCACACGCGCAAGCTATTTCGCGAATTTCAGCAAGTGGGGCGGCGTGTCGTGCTCGGAACTGTGGTCACCGGCTTGATCCAAGGCGCAATGGGTGGGCTCGTGTGTTGGATCACTGGGGTGCCCAATGCGGCGTTCTTTGGTGCCGTGACGGCCTGCCTTTCACCCATTCCTGTTGTGGGTTCGCTGACGGTGTGGGCCGGGGTCGGAGTGGTTCGTATTCTCACTGGCCACGTTTCATCGGGCGTTGCTGAATTGATTCTGGGCGCACTGTTCGTCAGTGTGCTGGGCGACGATTACATTCGCCCCAAGCTCGTCGGCGGGGGCCACAAGTTCCCCGCCCTGCTGACATTCCTCGGACTGTTCGGGGGTGTGGCCGTATTCGGCATGAGCGGCTTGATCGTTGGGCCAATCGTCATCGCATTGTGCGATGCCATACTCAAGATCTACACGCGCGAGTCGGAACCCGTCGCTGCTTCCGATGCTGGCGATTCGTCTGGGTCACTCCCAGACTAACAAGCTAGAACAGACTAACGAGCTAGAACAAGTTGCGTCGTCGGCGCATTGCTCCGAGTGCTGCAATCGCGCCGAGGGCGATCAGTCCTGAACTTCCCGCGCCGCGCGACCCAGGGACTCCTGAGGGAACCACAGCGCAGTCGAAGAAGGCGGTTGTTTTCTTGCTATCCGAAGGCGTCGTCGTTGTTGTGCTGACGCGGGCTCTGGCCGCTACCTGGACGTCGACGTTGACGTTGATTTCTGCCGCCAACTGGGCAGCACAGTCATTGACGTTGGTGACGTTCAGGAATTGCCCATCGCAAAAGATTGCGCCACCGGTGGTTTGGCAATCCGTGTCGCATTGCTCGACCATCTGCGTTTCGCATTGACCGTAGACTTGCGCCTGGCAGTCGAGCTGGCATTGCACATTGGCTTGGGCGCTACAGGACCCTGAGCAGGCTGTGTTGCAGGTCGTCGTGCATTCTGGGGAAATTCCAGCGTCCATTGGCGCTGCTGCGTCCATCACGGGGGGCGGAGGGGGCGGTGGGGTTGGGTTCTTGCATTGATCCTCACAACGGTCGCTGCACGTGTGCGCACAACAGGAACGACAGTGGCCGTGATTGTCCGCATCATTGGCGCATACGTCAGTGCAATCCTGCTGACAGTCTGACATGCAAAGCCCCATACAGTTGGGCGGTTCGGTCGGCGCTGGGGTTGGCGCTGGGGTTGGCGCGGCGTCTGGTGCTGGCGCGGGCGGCGCTGCTACGGGTTGTTCGCAGCTCGTGGTGCAGGTCCCGTTACAGCTCGATTCGCACATCGCACTGGCCGTCGCGGTGCAATTCTGCTCGCAGTCTGCGTAGATTTGGGCGACGCACGAGCTTTCAACCGCAACCGTCATGCACTGCGTTTTGCATTCTTGCGTCGGTCTAAATTCGCAAGCGGCATTCGCTTCCAAGAACATGCCGCCACATTGATCCATTCGAACCGGGTTCGCTTGGGCATTCGCAGCCGAGAGTAACGTGGCAAGACTGAAACACCCCAGCGTCCATCGAATCGTTCGTTGTACATTGAGCGCCATCAGAATATCCGTCCTCACTGCGAGCAAAAGCATGCCGCAAGTGCAGTTCAAGCAAGGAGCAGGCCAGTGCCTCGATCGACCGCTAGCCGCCGGCAATTGTTGCCTGAATGAGCGAGTGCAGCCGTTCAGAGGGACAGAATGCCAGTGATACAACTTGCCACGCGGCAACTCTCATATGAGCCCCAGTGTCCCAACTTGGTCGGACGCCCGTGGCACGCCCTTCGCACGCGCAATGCAATTTGCACGCGGAGCGGTCATGACCAACAAGCAACAAGCAGACCCACGTAAAGCGGGACCAAGGCCTCCATTTCCAAAACAACGACAAGGGGCTCCCGGAGCAGAAACTGAAATGGATCCACCCCCGGACTATGGCGAATCGTCATACGTGGGCCAGGGAAGATTGCGCGGCAAGAAGGCGCTGATCACCGGCGGCGACAGTGGCATTGGACGCGCTGTCGCCCTGGCATTCGCCCGCGAAGGCGCCGATGTGGCATTTTCTTTCGTTGCGGATGCCGAGAGTCGGGACGCAGCCATTACAGCTAGCCTGATTCGGGATGAGAGGCGCAGGGCCTTGGCGGTCGGCGTTCACTTGGAGGATCAGCGCGACTGCCACCAATTGATCAAAAAAACGATCGATGAGCTGGGCGGCATCGATGTCCTGGTCAACAACGCGGCGACCCAGGAAAAGTCCATTGAACGATTTGAAGAACTGACACCTGAGCGAATCGAACGAACATTTGCGGTGAACGTTTTTGCGCTGTTTCACATCACACGAGCGGCGCTGTCCCAAATGAAGCCTGGAGCCGCGATCATCAATACTGCGTCGATTCAAGCGTTCGAGCCCTCTCCAAATATCCTGGACTACGCGGTGACCAAAGCTGCCGTCGTCAATTTTACGAAAGGACTCAGCCGTGAACTGATTGATCGCGGCATTCGTGTCAATGCCGTAGCCCCCGGCCCGGTATGGACGCCGCTGATCGTGCAGTCATTTGATCCCGAAGAAGTAGCGGAATTCGGGAAGAGCAATCCGACCGGGCGCCCCGCACAACCTGTGGAACTGGCACCCGCTTACGTGTTCCTTGCGTCCGACGAAGCGCGCTTCATCACGGGCGAAGTGCTTGCGGTTACCGGCGGAAAATTTGCCGATTGAGTCGTCATCGCGCTCGCGATTTGAACGACCAACTGGTCCCACCTGAGGCGACCTGCCATTCTGCGCGCAAAGGGAAGGAGCACGCTGGCATGAGCGTTGCAGCCGTTCACGAGCGGAAAGGACCTTCTGTCATGCGCGAACAACAAAACCACAATAGATTTAGGAATCGGCGGGGCCCAGATCAGCGCGAGAGCCAAAGGCCCCTCGAACGAAGTGGCCAGCAGAGTTATACCGACGACCAGCAACGCTATGCGAATGAGCGCTCTATGAACGAGCGTTATGCTCCCGAACAGCCTCCTTGGGGGGAAAGTTACGGCGAAAACGACCGCTATTGGGGTTCGCTTGCTGACGAGCGCGACCATTTCGCACCAGACGAAAGCGACGAGTATCGTTGGCGCCGGAACGGGGATTTCGCGGGTCGCAATAGCATCGGTTCCAACAGCTACAGCGGGTATGGCGGATCGAGTTATCGCGGTTCACGCCCAGCTGGCGATGGCGGTCTCTACGGGCAGCAGTCTCGCCTTACGCAACGCGACCCAGTCCAACGCGACCCAGTCCAACGCGGCAGAGCGCCGAAGGGCTACACCCGTTCTGACGAACGCATTCGCGAAGACGTTTGCGATCGCCTAATCGAGGGCAATCTCGACGCTGGGGAAATGGAAGTCACGGTGCACGATGGCGAGGTCGAACTCAAAGGCAGCGCTCCCAGCCGCGAGGTCAAGCACAGCGCAGAGCGTATCGCGGCGTCGGTGTTGGGCGTCAGAGACGTCACCAATCACCTGCGCATTGTGCGCGATCAATCGCTCTGATGGGTGGGCTTCAGCGCCCTCTGTGCATCGAGAACGTGGACCCACGGATCGCCTGGGAGGGCGCTCAGTCTTTGTTCGATGTTGCTCACGGTGAATTGAGCTGGCTCTTGCAATGAAGCCAGTTCATTCCAATCCAAAGGCGTGGCGATGGGTGCACCTGGACGTGCTCGAGTGGAATAGGGCGCCACGAAGGTGGCCCCGCGAGCATTGCGCAAATAGTCGATGAATATCTTTCCGGTGCGTGCCGCTTTGCTTGCAGCGGCGGTATAGTGATGTGGGGATTCGAGCACCAGAGCGTGAGCGACTCCCGCGCAGAAATCTTTGACCGGTTCCCATTCCAGCTTGGGCTGGATGGGCACACACACGTGCAAGCCCTTGCCACCCGTAGTCTTGACGAAGCTGTTCAGTCGAGCGTCAGCGAACAGCTCACGCAATCTAAGCGCAGCGTGTACGAGCCGTTTAAACTCAACCGCTGGACCCGGATCCAGATCGAAGACCATCAGATCGGGATGATCCGAATCGTCGACATGCGAACCCCAGGTGTGAATTTCGAGCACTCCCAACTGCACCAGACCAAAAAGCCCCTGCGCGTCGTAGATGACGGCATAGGCGGCCGTGCCCTTTTTCTCCGCAACTGGCACTGTGTGAACCCCTGCGGGTAAGCCTTGACCTGGGTGCTTTTGAAAAAAGCAGGGTTGATCTTGGCCTTCGGGACAGCGCACGAGCGTCAATGGGCGCGCCGCAACATGCGGCAACATGCGGGGGGCGACCAATGCGTAATACTCAAGCAAATCGTGCTTGGTGATGCCTTGCGCGGGATACAGCACCTTGTCAGGGTGAGTGAGCGGATAACCGAGCGAAGTCGCCATATTGACTGCAAGGTGCAGTTGATATGCCAAAGCCTCGATCGACCCCAATTGCGGTATCACTTTTGCATTGCTTGTCGCGCGAGGGAACTATGCCGCGTCATGCCAGTGAAATTGTGTTTGTTGGAAGCCTGATACTCGTTGCGTTCATTGTGGCAATTGTGAACACCTGGTACTTGGCAGCCGCAGCGATCGTGTTGTTCGCTCTCTTCGGCGGAGGTGTGTGGATCATCTTGGTGGCGCGCGTTGACGGGCAGCCGTCGTACGAGGATCAGGAGCGCTCAGAAAATCCACGCTCCAAGCACCCCTCTGTTCCC
>DATJEQ010000113.1:0-4911 GCA_035496495.1 Polyangiaceae bacterium | reverse complement strand
GCACATGAAGCCCGCCTCAATGGTGCAGGTTGAAGAACAACCGTCGCCATCCAGCGTGTTGCCATCATCACAGGCTTCGTTATCGGTGGGCAGAATCAAGCCGTCGCCACAGCGCGACGAGCAAGCGCCGCCCTCGGGCGGACAACTGGGCTCCACTTGACACAGCGGGTTGCAGCCGTCGCCCACAACTTGATTGCCGTCGTCGCACGGCTCGCTGCCTTCTTTCACGCCGTCATTACACACTGTCATGGCGCAAGGCATGCCGGCGGTGGGGCACACCCAGCTTTGCCAAATGCCATTCGCGTCGGGGCCGCCCACTTCAATCTGACAATTCACGTCGCAACCATCGCCGCCTACGGGAACCGCATCGCCGTCTTCGCACTGCTCGGCACCGGCGATGATCCCGTCGCCGCACGCCGCCGCAACACAGGGCTGCCCTTGAATGGGGCACGACCAGCCCGGCTCAGGTTTGCAGGTGTCGTCGCAGCCGTCGCCCGCGGTCTTGTTGCCGTCATCGCAGGTCTCGGCTCCGGTGATTTTCTTATCGCCGCATTTCACCGTTGAAACACATTCGTGGCCGGGGGTGGGGCACACGAAGTTCGCTTCGAGCTGGCAAGCGTCCGTGCAACCGTCGCCAGAAACGGCGTTGCCGTCATCGCAGCCCTCTCCCGGATCTTGGTTTCCATCGCTGCAAAAGCCGGGTTCACCGGCGTCGACGCACAGGCCCTTGGTGGGGTCACAGTCCGGCGCTTGCGGTGAGCCACCACTCGGCAGAAACACGGTGTCCTCTCCACCACCACCACCAGCGCTCATGACGCTCCCTGCGCCGCTGCTGCCACCATTGTTCTGATGGCGCACCGGCAGCGTACTGCCGCTGGCCGTCTTGCCACTGTCACCGCCGCAGCCATTGAGCGAAAGAAGAACGGAAACGCAGAAGCCGAAGTGTGAGAGATGAGATCGATTCATGGATATTTTTGTCACCCGAAATCATTAATGTCGTAAGGTGCCGGAGTTTGCTTCAAATGTAGCAGCGTCGGGTAGGTCCCATTGAGGCTTGCGCCTACATTGGTGAGGGGAGGTGGTTGCCTGTATCCACCGCCCCTACCCGTACGGATTACAGCACAGTCGTAACCCAGTTGCACTCAGGACGAGGGCAAGTTGGCCTAGGACCGTAGTTTTTTCACCTCTGGCCGCCTATGCCACTGGGGTGGACGTCTTCCTCACCGCTCACGGCTGGCTGAGCTTGGCCACTTTGGCCGTGCTCGAAATCGTCCTGGGGATAGACAACATCATCTTCATAGCGCTGATGACGAACCAGGTGCCGCCAAGCCAGCGTGCCCGGGTTCGTAATACCGGCATTGCGCTCGCACTCATCACCCGGCTGTTGCTCCTCCTGGCCCTGTCGTGGGTGATGACCTTGGTGCGGCCTTGGTTTCAGATCGCCGGGCACGAATTTTCGGGGCGCGACCTGATCCTGCTGGGCGGGGGACTTTTCCTGATGGCTAAGGCGACCCGTGAGGTCGCCCACAAAGTGGAGATCGCTTCGCGCGACGACAGCGGATCTCGCGACAAGCTGTCAACCAGCACCGTCCTCGCCCAGATCGTCGTGCTCGACATCATCTTCTCACTCGATTCTGTGGTCACCGCGGTGGGCATGGCGAATGAGCTGGTGATCATGGTCACCGCGATGGTGCTCGCGGTAGGAGTGATGCTGGCGTTTTCCGGAAAGATCGCGCGTTTCATCCAACGCCACCCCAGCATGCAGATCTTAGCGCTTTCCTTCTTGATTCTGATTGGGGCCACGTTGGTCGTGGAAGGCTGGGGCGGTCACATCAACAAAGGATACATTTACTTTGCTATGTGTTTCGCACTCGCCGTTGATTCTGTGCAACTGTGGGCGCAGAGGAAGAATCGGATGCCAGTGCCGCTCCACTCGCGCACAGATGAGCCACCCGCGGGGCGCTAAGTTGTGTTCGGTCGCATTCTCATTGCCGCGTTCTTGACGTTGTTCATCGTCAAGGTGTTCTTCTTCGCACAGTGGCGAAGATTCAAAAAAAGGCTCGATCGCGCAGTGAATATTCTGCTGTGGGTGATTGGGATTTCGTATGCAATTCAGCTCATTGTGCGCTTCTGGTAAACTGGACCTTTCCGACTGAGGCCGCATGGCAGAGCGCGAAATACAAGCGAATGAGGCCGAAAGCGCTGCGAATGGCACGCGCGCGCGTGTTGTGATCGAGTATTGCCCGCGCTGTGGTTGGTTGCTGCGTGCCGCTTGGTTAGCCCAAGAGCTGCTCACCACATTCCATGCCACGCTGGGGGAAGTCGCTCTGAAACCCGCGGAGCAAGGCGTGTTTCGGGTTTGCGTGGGCGAGCACTTGGTCTGGTCCCGGCAGGAAGACGGCGGTTTTCCTTCTGCTGCTGAGCTGAAGCGCCGCGTGCGGGATGTGGTGGCCCCGGGGCTGCCACTCGGCCATGCAGACGGGGGCGACAAATAGCTTACATTGTCGCTATTTACGCATCCAACCTGGGTCATTCATGACACCCCGGACGGGGCTTGCTCTAAAGGCGAGGTAGGTACAACCTGATAGGGATGGCAGTAACGCGTCCACGGCTCGCGTCCACGCCCAAGGGCGTTTCGGACATCGGCGAACCGAAGATCGAATCATTTCCGCAATTCGATCTTCCGGTGACGATGCCGCCTGCCGCGAAGCCAGCCGGAACGCGACCGAATTCAGTGCCGCCAGCGTCCAGTCTATTTCCGCCGCCTCGCTCAGCCGCGGTGCTCGATGCGTTGCCGCCGGTCAATCGCGTCTACCGGCCGGACGACGTCATTGCCGGGAAGTATCAGCTCAATCGCGTCTTGGGGCAGGGCGGCATGGGTGAGGTGTGGATCGCGCGCAATCGCGATCTCGATGCGGATGTCGCGATCAAGCTCATTCGCTCGGAATCGAATTCCGATGACAGCGCGGACCGCTTGCTCAGGGAAGCGCAAGCCGCGGCCAAGCTTTCTGGCCCGGCAATTGTGCGGGTTTTCGATTTTGGGAAGACGCAATACGGCGATCCGTACATCGTGATGGAACTGCTCGAGGGCGAGGATCTTTCCCACGCGCTGCGCCGACGCGGACGCCTGAGTCCAATCAAAGCCGTGCGCATTATGCTGCCCATTTGTCAGGCGCTGGCAAATGCACACGGTGTGGGCATCGTGCACCGCGATCTGAAGCCCGAAAATATCTTCTTGGCGAAAACCCCCGGGGGCCAAGTGCAGCCCAAGCTGTTGGATTTCGGTGTTGCCAAAGTGGGGCGCGCGTTCTCCACACGCCTCACCCAAACGGGCGCCATGTTGGGCAGCCCGCTGTACATGTCGCCCGAACACGCGCGCGGTGATGAAGTCGACTATCGCGCAGACATTTGGGCTTTTTGCGTGGTTTTGTACGAAGTGATCACGGGCCGAGCTCCGTTCGACGGCAAGAACTATAACGCGGTGTTGTACTCCATCATTGCCAGCGAGCCGCCCGCGACCACCACCTTGGGAGCGGGTGACGACGAGTTGTGGGCCGCGATTGGTCGCGGCATGCGCAAAGATCCCGATGAGCGTTGGCCATCGATGGACGAACTGGGGCGCGCTCTTGCTCGGTGGCTCGTTGGGCATGACACGCTCGATGACATCACCGGAGTGTCTTTGCAGGCCACTTGGCTCGATTCGCCGGCTCGTCCCAGCACCGATCCTCTGGAGACGCTGCGACCTCCCGCGTTGATGGACGAACTTACCGGCAAAGTGAAACTAGGCATGCCCGGTGCGCCTTCGTTTCAAAAGTCGCCGGCACTACAAAAGCGGTTGTTCAGGCGCAACATTGTAACCCGGCACCCGCTGCTGTTGTCGGCCTTGATTGGACTTTTGGGGGCACTGCTGGTCGTTCTGGTGCTCAAGGCAACCGGCAACGCCGATCGCACAGTGACTCCGGCAGTGCAACGCGTGCGACAACTGGCACAGCGAGCGCGCGCGTTTGCTCATCGGTCGACCGCGGCGGATCCGGCAGCGAGCAACGAGGTGCAAGCGGCGGGGGTGCCCGCGTCTCCTTCAGATCCCAGTGCAGCCAATCTTACTGGGGCTGATCCACTTGGGGTTAATCCAGCTGGTGCTAATCCAGCTGGAGCCGATAGGGTCGCAGCACCGGCGAGCGGAACGGCGAAGCCCTTGATAACGTCATCGCCTACCGGTCACAGCAAGCGCAGCAAACCCCCTCCAGTGAATAAGCTGAAGAATCCGTTTCGCCAATGATCCTCAGGAAAAACCGCCCATCTGTGATGCTGGGGCTGTTCTTGAACGCGGCCGTGGTGGGGTCTGGGTCGCCTGCCTTTGCGGCGGGTCCGACCGCGTCGTCAACACCTGACTCAAAGCCACCTCCGGCGCCCTCCGGGGAGCCACGCGGCGCGGGGGGCGAAAAATCGGCGCCGAGTGAAGTCCCGAAGGCAAAGTCAGAGCCAGCGAAGTCGGCCAAAGCGCCCGCCGCGCCCCCCAGCGACCCCCACGGTGTGGCAGCTGAAAAGGCGGCGCCAACTGATGCACCCAAGATGAAGGCCGAGGCTGCAAAGAGTAGCTCGGCCCCGCAGGGCACTCCAAGTCCGAAGAGCAACCCAGCGCCGCAAAGCGGCCCAAGCCCTCAGAACAGTGGACACAGCGAGAACAAGGCAGCATCCGAAAAGGCCCGCAAGTTATTCGTGGATGCCCAGGCTGCGTTCGCTGCGGGCGAATATCAAAAGGCGATCGATCTCTTCCGCCGCGCCGATGCAGTCAATCCGCGACCCGAATTGGAATACAACATTGGGCTGGCATACGACCAGATGGGAGATTCAGCGAGTGCGCTCGCCGCTTACCGTTCCTACCTGCGGCGATCTCCAGACACGGCGGAC
>DATJEQ010000112.1:0-5481 GCA_035496495.1 Polyangiaceae bacterium | reverse complement strand
GCAGGGCGGGCATTGATCTACCGTTGCCGGAAGTGCCGCACAGGCCAACGCGCAATGACTCGGGCCCAGAAGGATTCGAGGCAGCGTTAAAGAAGTACCGAGAAGCTGTGCAGGCCTACAACCGGATTATCAGAAAGAAGTTTGGCCCTGAAGCCCAGATCCCAGTTCGCTAAAGCCCTTCACGACCTAGCCCTCCGTCGGCGCGAGAACCAGCCCGACTGGCGAAGTCAGCTCAGAGGCAAATAGGTGCCAGCGCGTCGATTTTGGCGACGCGCTGGCATAGGTCATTGAAGTCTGTAAGCCGGGTTCTGTTCACCCTCTTGCGAGGGTGGGTGATCATTCGTCTGAGATGCCAGTTACCTGGCACCTTGAGCAGCCTACCCGGAGGCTCGGGCGGGTCGCCCTCGAACGCCTCCCTACATGGCCTTGCTCCAGGTGGGGTTTGCCTTGCCACGTCCGTTACCGGCCGTGCGGTGGGCTCTTACTCCACCGTTTCACCCTTACCCCTCGACTCGCCCGCTTGCGCGGGCTCGCTCGGGGGCAGGCCCCAGAGCGACGTCGAAAGGCGGTCTATTTTCTGTTGCACTCTCCTCGAGGTCACCCTCACCGGGCGTTACCCGGCACCTTACCCTGTGGAGCCCGGACTTTCCTCCCGCAGCGACGAGCGCCGCGAGCGATCACCTGCCACTTCACTGACAGGCGGATGCTAGCAGCCCGAGCCCGGCTACGCCGTAGTTATTTTCCTACAGCAATCAGGCGCAATGACGCTCTCGGCTGGGTGGGATCTCGGAACGCAGTCGTGGGGAGCCATTCGCGACCAGCTCGGTAACCGCCGTTCGATCTTCTAGCTCGCGGCGCAACTTGCCTTTGGCTCGCTCTTCTAATTGCCGGGCACGCTCGCGCGACACGCCCAACTTGCGTCCGATTTCCGCCAACGACAACTCGTCCTCCGGATCGGCTAGCAAACGCTGCTCGACGATGTAGCGCTCGCGTTCATCGAGCAAAGTCATGGCGTCGCGCACATCCTTCTTGAGGCCGCGCACCAGCTCGTTGTGAATGGTGGTGTCTTCCTGAGTGGAGTTGGAGGGCGCAATACGGTCGATCAACTCACTGGGAGAATCGTCGAACACCTTCACATCCAAAGACAGATCGCGACTCTCCAAGCGTTGCAGCATGTCCTGCAACGCTGCCGGAGTGACGCCCAAGCGCTCCGCCAGTTGCTTTTCCGCTTGCTCGCGATCACCCGTGAGATTCATCAGCTTGACGCGCTCACGGCGCAGTTTGAAAAACACCTTGGAACGCAGCGCACCCGAGCCGCCGCCCACCAAGCTCCAAGTCTTGAGCACGTAGCCCAAGACATAGGCCCGGATCCAATAGGCCGCGTAGGTGACGAAGCGATGCCCCAACGCAGGGTTGAACTTGCCTAGCGCGTGCATCAACCCAAAATTCCCTTCGGCGATCAATTCACTCACTGGCACGCCGTAACGCTTGTACTTCAGCGCAATCGCCACTACGTGGCGCAGGTTGGCGCGGATCAATGCCTCCGAAGCTTTGGCGTCACCGGTCTTCTGCCAGGCTTCAATCAGAGTGCGCTCGGCGTCTCGTTCGAGCGTGGGGTAACGTTGAGCTTCGCTGATGTAACGCGTTAACAGTGGGTTAGTGGATTCTTGCACAGTTCCTCCAGTCGCCCCGGTTGCCTGCGGAATTCCGCTCGGCTCTGGGTGATGGCTATGGAGAACTACGCGCGCCCGAGAATTTTGTTCCACCCAGTATGGGGGAGCCAAAAATCGGGCGCGTTCGATAAAACTACCGGGTAACTAGGCTTTAAACGACGAACCGCAGCCGCAGGTGCCGGTGACGTTCGGGTTACCGAATTTGAAGCCAGAGCCGTGTGCCCCGTCGACATAGTCGATCTGAGTACCGTCCAAGTACTGATAACTCAGCGGATCCACGTACAGCTTGACGCCATTTGACTCGAATTCCTCGTCGAACTCCGTTGGCGTTTCTTCGAAATACAGGTCGTATTGGAAGCCCGCACAACCGCCTCCCACAACGCGAAGCCTCAAACCCTGACCTACCAAGCCCTCTGTGTCGGAGATTTCTTTGACTTTGCTGGCGGCGAGTTCGGTGATGGAGATCATGGCTGTCCCGAGAATATAGGCGGTTTTTTCCAAAATGCCAGCCGTACGCTCACGCTGCATTTGTGGCTTGTCCCAGCCCATGGGGCCATACGTGTGGCCGGGCTGGTTGCGGCGTTATTTTTTTCGTCCAGCGGGGGGCGCGGCCTTGGCCGCATCGGGGGCCGCGGGGAGCACGAACTCAGCGCTGATTTCAGGTACTTTGCTGCCGCTCGCGTCATCCGCTTCGCCGGAGATGTGGCCGAACACCGAGATCGCGGCGCGCGGCGCTAGCTTGATCTCGCTGCCGCTCAGCACGCTGGCAACACAGGGGCCTTTCAAACAGCCGCTTTGCACATTGAGCAGGATCCGAGTTGCGTGATTTTCCACTTTGCTCTGCGCAACGGTGCCGTCGGCGACAACCGCCATGCCCAGCTTCTTTTGAACATTTTGAGCGTACGCGCCGTATTGATCCGTTGCAGTCTGGCGAAAGAGGTCGCCCTCTTTGCTCAAATCCGCAACTCGCTTAACTGTGATGGAGACAGAGCGCGGGGCAAGATCGGGCGCCTGTGCGCGCACCACAATGCTGGTTTCTCCAATGGAATCCACATTCATCACTTGCTCGAAATGGCCGTCCGCATCCACCTTGAGGCTGGCGTCGTCGACGCTGACCGAGCCACCCTTTGCAGTTGCCCCAGCGAGCGTAAAATGATCGCCATCGGTAACGGCCGTCATGCCCGGCGCGCTGATCGTCAGCGGCGCAATGCCGACGCGTAGTCGTAACTGGCCGTTTTGGGTCACGGCATTGGGCGCACTGACGGTGTAGGGGACCAGTTCGTTCAAGTAGCGTACTGTTGAATCCTGCCCTTGCAGCTTGCCGTCGATGCCGATCGCGAATCGGCCATCGCCGTTTTCGTCCAAATCGACTTGGTCGTCATCGACGGTGACGGTGGCTTTGGGCGGCGCCTGAATGCGCACAGCCAGCTCTGGGTCGTCACTGTTCAGGGTGCTGAAGTCCGCGCGAATGTGGAACAGCACGGGCACCACGAGGTGCGCGACGTCCTCGCGGCTGCGGCCCGGTCGCAACACCGACAGGTTCAGCGTGTTCTTGCCAAGCGGCAGTGCTTCGGGCAGTGGAATTTCCGCAGCGCCGCCGTGCATGGCGGCGCTTTGACCGTTGAGCGCAACCTTGGTGCCATCTTCGCAGCCGTCACAGGTGATCTGCAGACTCTGATCCCCATCGTCGTCGACTTGTAGCGACGCGGAAACGGGCTTGGGCGTGTTGTAATAGATCGAGTACCCGATTGCCCCGAGGGCGAGCACCGAGCAGATGCCGACGACGACCAACGCGCTCGTGGGAATGCTCCAGGGTTCCGAATCTTCTTCTTCGAGTGGCTCGTCGCTCACTATGCCCGGCGCCAGATCAGCATTGACCAAAGGGGGCACCTGCAACGCCGGGTTGAGCGGCGCGACACCGCGGTTGGAACTGGCCTGACCCGCAGGTCTGGCGGACGCCGATGCAGCCGATGGGTTTGCGGCCGGCGGCGGTGCGGCATTGGGGGAAAGGGGAATGCCCAACATGGTGCCACCCGGGCCTGCGGCTCGAGGTGCCGGCCTGGACGCAACGGGAGCGGGCTGCGCCGCGGAGCCCAAATTCGGCACCGACATACCGAGCAGCGTTTGCTTGCCTGAAGCGGGCTGCAGCTGGCCCATTCGCTTCGCTGGTTCTTTATGCAAATTCGGGCTGTTAGGTGTCGCCTTAACTGTGTGCTGTGCAGCGGTTGGAGCAGTCGCAGCGGGCTTCAACCCGGGCTGGGCAATGCCGAGCATGGTGCGTTGCATTTCGCGAGGCTGCGGGCGCACCACGGGCTTGCCGCATGCATGGCACACGGCCTGATCCGGCTTCAAAGCGGCACCGCAGTAAAGGCACCCCGACATCATGGGCCACTATAGCAGGGGGAGCTGCGGCACCCCCAATTAGCTCCCAAACGAAACAGAGGAATGCTGCGCCACCCCCCGGACTGCAGGCCGATAATCGCATGCAGGCAGCTTGGCCCTCCCGCTTTGACTCCTATATGGGGAGCACTGTCGGCAATGCTCGCGAAGCGCATCATTCCCTGCCTTGACGTCCACAGTGGGCGGGTTGTTAAGGGCATCAATTTCGTCGGATTGCGGGACGCGGGCGATCCGGTGGAAGCCGCGCGGCGCTACGACGCCGAGGGGGCCGACGAAATCACGTTCTTGGACATCAGCGCGTCGCACGAATCGCGCGGCACGCTGCTCGATGTGGTGCGCAGGACTGCAGACGTGGTGTTCACCCCGCTGACAGTGGGTGGCGGCGTCAGGGTGCCCCAAGACGTTCATTCGCTGCTCGATGCCGGCGCCGACAAGGTCAGCGTCAACACCGCGGCTTTGGCCGACCCCAGCTTGATTGAGCAAGTGGCCACAACCTGGGGCTCGCAAGTGCTGGTGGTGGCCATCGATGCGAAGCAAAAGGCCGATCGGTCCGGTTGGGAAGTTTACACGCACGGTGGCCGGCGAGCGACCGGCATCGACGCTATCGAGTGGGCCAAAAAGGCCACCGCTTTGGGTGCCGGCGAAATCTTGCTCACCAGCATGGATCGCGATGGCACCAAACAGGGATACGATCTGCCGCTGCTGCGCGCTGTGGTCGATGCGGTGAGTGTGCCGGTGATCGCATCGGGCGGTGTGGGGGAGCTGGAGCACTTGCGGCAGGGGTTGGCTGAGGGCGGCGCAGATGCCGCATTGGCGGCTTCGATTTTTCACGATGGGACGTTCACGGTGGCCCAAGCGAAGAACTACCTCGCTCGAGCCGGCTTGGTCGTCCGTGGGGGTGTGGCATGAGCGTCAGTGTTGTCGAAATTGTGCGTGCGGTGCAGCTCAATGCTGTGTCGCTCACGGCAGAGAGCTCAGGTTATCTGCTACTCGCGATCATTGACGCCGGTGGCCTGGCCGGCCCAGTGCCCGCAGATCAAATGATCTTGCTGGAAAATGGCGAGTTTCGCTTGGGTGCTGTTGCACGCCGTGACTCATCGGCGGCTGCTTCTGACTTGCGAGCGCTGCTGGGGCGATTGATGGCGCTGTGTTCTGCGACTCACCCGCCGCTGGCCGCTGTGAGTTGCGCGGAGGGCAGCGATTTTGCGCAGAGTTTGCTGGCGGCTTTGATCCCCGTGAACCGCGCCGCAGCAAAGCGCACCTTGGCGCGAACTTGTCGCGAAACCGATCGCGCGGTGCGCGCGGGAAAGCTCACCGATCTGGGGCCGGCGTGGCAGTGGCTGCAGGGCCCTTCCGCGCAGAAGTCGAACCCGACGCCACATGTGGAAAAGCCGGCGCCAGCACCGGC
>DATJEQ010000111.1:0-9193 GCA_035496495.1 Polyangiaceae bacterium | reverse complement strand
GGCGCGGGTCACGGCGCGATCATCCGTGGGCACAACGCGAACCAACTGGCCGCCCACTGCTCCCCCGCCGGCTGCCACGGCTCCGCCGCCAAAGCTGACTGAACCTACGGCCCCGGAGCCGCCTTGACCGACCTGCGTAGGCGGAGTGGTTACTGCCGGTGTCGGGTTGACCGGGCTGGGGGCGACGTTATCGAAGATGAGTGGATCCTGCCCCTCAGTTGCGCACCCCGCCAACAAGCCGATCGCCACGCCCAGAACACTGATCTTTCGTAACGTCATGACTGCTCCACCTCAATCCTTCGACTTAGCAAACTCCGCGCCAACCGCAATTTCCCGCTATTCTACTGATTTGTGCCACCCAGGCACCCCTTGGAACCGCGGACTGTGCCAAGCCGCAAAAACCGAGTTGGCACAACCAACCACCACCAGTTGCTCAGTGCACCTGAAGGTACAAATCCAGTCCACCCCCGAACACACTTCCGCTCGCCCGATACCGATCTCCCGTCAGGGCACTTTCAAAACGCCGCGGGGCGAGCAAAGTCTCGAAGGCGAACAAGTCCAAACCCACATCACCCCAGATCACCTCCCCCGGATCGCTCCAAATCAGCCCGCTGCCCAACGACACTGTATGCCGATCCGCATCGGCAAACTCGGTGTCGCGCTGCTGCTGGGGGGCCGGCGAAGGTTGGAAGGAATAACCTGCGCGCAGCGGTAGTGACCAATGCGACGTGAGCTGAGCCCGGTATTCCGCTCCTACGCGCGGCACAACGCGATCTTTGAACTGGGGATCCCCAGCGCTGGTTGCGCTCCGGGTGGGCGGAATTGTCAAAGTTGAGCCGGGCGGCGAATCCACCGCGAGCCGACTTTGGCTTTGGCTCAATGGGCTGATGTAACCCGACCACTGCTGCCACGACAGGTCGATATCGATCGACGCACCCGGCGCGGGGGACCAACTGCCTCCCAGGACGAGTTGGCGCGGCACGAAGCCATTGACGGTTTGCGAGACCAACTGGTAGCGCGTGGGCAAGGCGAGCATCCCCAGATCCACATCGCCCGACAGGCGCGTGCTGAGATCTAAACGCACCGCCGCTTGATCCCGGAACACCAACGCGAACGCCCAATCTTTGGCGGGAAGCACCGTGACGCCCAGCGTGGGGTAGCGCACTGTTTTCAAATCGGCGTTGATCTCATGTTGCAGCTGCGAATCGTATTCGCTCTGGCCGCTCACGGGCTGCACCGCCGTGCCCTGAAT
The DNA here is from genome assembly GCA_035496495.1 of Polyangiaceae bacterium. GTDB lineage: Bacteria > Myxococcota_A > Polyangia > Polyangiales > Polyangiaceae > SZUA-265. Next base: position 7,941 of record DATJEQ010000111.1, on the reverse strand, counting down.
CTCAAAGCCGCCATGCGCCGTGGCCATGAATGCAAGGCCCGCACCCAGGTTGAGCCAGGGCCAGGGTCGTATCGCAACCCCAAGGCCCAGGTGCACCAACTGCAGCCGGTTGCCGTACAACACGAACTCCGGTTGTTCGCGCTGCACTGTTTCTACTTTGGACAAATGCCCCACCGGCAGGCGCAGCGCTAAGCCGAAACTCACGGGCACAGTGGCGATGCTGCCCGGCGCAACCAAGCCCGCAGTGAATCCATTGACGTCGCTAGCGGATTGACTCTGTCCGTCGATGCGCAACGTGGGTGCAACGTGGGTGTAGCCCAGGGAAAGCGACAGATTGCGGGCGCGCGCCAGCTCTGCCGGGTTGTAATAGGTCGCGGAGAAATCTTTGGCATCCGCCGCAACGGCGCCGGCTAACGCCGAGGAACGCGCGCCCACCCCAAAACTGTCCACCGGGCTCGCAAAAGCCGACCGCGCAGCCCCGCCTGCGCTGAGCATCAGAGCCGTGAGCAACAGTCTGCGACGCGAGGTCAAAATGGCACCTCCGCCGATAAGCTGAACAACTGTGCGCCGGAATGCGCCGTGAATGCACCCTGCTCGCGATTGTTGGAAAAATGTTGTTGGAATGCCAGATCGAGCTTGAGCGGCAAGAGGCTCTTCTCGAAATCCAGGCCGTATCCCGCGGTCAGCACGTAACGCGAGGTGTCGAAGGTGTTTGCGGACGCTGAGTGTCGCGGCATTGGGCTGGGCTCGAAAAAGCCGCCCAATCGTAATTCAGCACTGACACCGGAGCTCAGAGGCAGTCGATAAGCTGCACCCAATCGCGGGCTGTATGTGTCGTGAAAATCCGCGGACTGGGCCTTGAGCGCGGTGCACTGGGGCCTGCTGGCAGGGCAGGTCACCGTCGGGCCTAAGAACCCGGGGAACGCCGCCCAATGACGGTACAAAACCCCGGAGACCAAAGTCAGCCCGTGTTGCTCAAACCCCACTTCAAACTGCACTGCAGCCGGATCGAACTGACCCACGCCGGCAATGTGCAGCGGCGGCAACACGATGCCGGAAGCGTCTTGAACCGCCAGCTCCAGATCGAAATCCGAGCGCAGCTCGCCGCGATAGCTCGCACCCAATCGAAGGGCCCCGATCTCGTAAGCCGCGCCCACAACCGGAGCGACGATTTCTTTCAATTCATCGTTCACCGTGGAAGCCAAAGTGCCGTGCTGGTCATCCGCAACCTGAATGCTCCCCGTTAGCTCGGCCAACGTCAGCACACCGATACCCAAGCGCAGCTCGGGAGTGATTTTGACGCCCATGCCAAAGGCCAAATTGAGGCTCTGAGTGCGATCGCCCAAGAGCGGGAATGTCGGCTGATGCACGAGCAAGCGCACGCGCGCGAGCGCGTCCTCAGGCACCACCGCAGCAACGCCTAAGACCAAGCGATCTTCCAACGCACCGTGAAATGGCAGCGGCAACTGCAAACCGAACATCAGCGCACGCAGCGCATCGATGCTCAGTTGTGTTTTTGTTCCTTGGCTGTCGGTCAGGGTCGCGGAAAAGCGTGCCGTTTGGTAGCCAATGGCCACGCGCTGCGCTGCGTCTTTGGCGAGCAGCGCGGGGTTTCCGTAGGTTGCCGAATAGCCACCACCGACCGCCGCACCCGTCGAGCCCAGCCCCTGATTGCGAACCCCGACCCCGAATACGTCCGCAGGTGAAGCGAAACTCCGGCGGCTCAATCCGAACAGCGCGCTGGTCAGGGCCAGAACGAAGAGGGTCCGCTTTCGGCTGAATGAACTCACAGCTGGCACCCTCGTTAGCACGCCGACCGTACGCACACGCACTGGCGCGGACACCCCGAGCCGTTGGACCGGGCTTATCGGCGATACAGCGCGAACGGAATAACTTATCGAATGGGTGCCAGAAGCCGGCAAAAGCACGGTGGATCTCGATCAAACCCACAGCCCCGCGGCATGAGCAAATGGCAGCGATCTTTGGGAGGTCATTTATGCACCTGAGCGGCAATCCTGTTTCGTCACTGGGGCCTCATCCTTCACTGCGTTCCCTCGCGAAGTTGGCGACGCTGGTCGTATCACTCGCTGTTGGTACGACGCTCACCGGCGCTTGCAGCAGCAGCAACACGAATGCGGGCGCAGCGGGCACGGCCGGCACTACCAGTGCATCAGGCGGTGCAACCACCGGCGGCACTAGCGCCACAGGCGGGACCAGCACCGGCGTTGCGGGTCGAACCAACACCGCGGGCCGCGGCACTGGCGGCAGCACCAACCCACCCAACACGCTCCCGAATCCGGACGGCGGTGCGCCGGAGCCCTGCGGGCAAGCAGGTCAGGTGTGCTGCCAGGGTGCCACCTGCAACCAAGCCAACACGTTCTGCGCGGGTGGATTCGGTGGAGGCGGAGGCAATCGACTGTGTCAGGTTTGCGGTGAAGCTGGAGGCCCTTGTTGTCCGGGGAGCAACAGCTGTCAGGGCAGCGCTTGCTGTTACGGCGGCAATTGCATCGCCGAGAACAGCACTTGCCCCGGCAGCGGCCAATGCACCAACGGCGCCTGCGCGAATTGCGGCGCCGACGGTCAACCCTGTTGCGCGGGCTCGTGTCAAAGCGGAACCAGCTGCATGGGAGGGGGTGGCGGTAGCGGGCAATGCACGACGTGCGGTGGACAGGATCAGCCGTGCTGCACTAACCAACAATGCGATATGGGATTGAGCTGCACCCGCGGCAACAACGGCTCAACGTGCACGGCTTGTGGCGCTCAAGATCAGCCCTGCTGCGCGGGAATGGATCCTGCAACGCAATGCGACACTGGTTTGGCGTGCACGCCCCAAGGCAATCGCATGCCCGCGATCTGTTCAACCTGTGGGGTTGACGCAGCTCGTTGCTGCGCAGCCGGCGCCGCCGGTGCCGCGGATGACACGTGCACTGTGGGCGTTTGCGTTGAGCAGGGCGCGGGATTCACCGGTGGAACAATTGGCATGTGCCACGCGGACTGCGGCGCTACTGGCCAGGATTGCTGCATGGTCAACGGGACCGGCGCCATCGACGGCTGTGCCTTCGGTCTCGACTGCGACCCGGCCAGTAACAAGTGCCAGTAACAAGCGCCAGTAACAAGCGCCAGTAACGAGTCGCCGGAGATCTCGCGCTTGACCGCCGCACCTCGCGGCGCATAAGTGGGGCACGCCACCGGCGGAGCTCCACTTGGCAAAAAGCCCCAGGATCCAAACCACCCAGTCGCGCAGCGGCTACACCGTCCGCCTTGTGGGTGCGCCGCCGGCCCCGCTCAGCGATTTTTACCACACGCTGCTGCGCTTGTCGTGGACACGCACGATGGCCTTCGTCGCGGCCAGCTACTTGCTGATCAACGCACTGTTCGCGCAATTGTATTTCTTCACTGACGGCATTGCGCACATGCGCCCCGGTTCCTGGGCGGACGCATTCTATTTCAGCGTGCAAACGATGGGGACTATCGGTTACGGCGCGATGTACCCGCAGACCGATCTGGCGAATCTATTGGTGGTGTTGGAATCCACGGTCAGCTTGGTCATTGTCGCACTCACCACCGGGTTGGTTTTTGCGAAATTCTCTCGCCCCACGGCGCGCCTCATGTTCTCCGAATCCGCCACTATCTCACCGATGAACGGCGTGCCCACCTTGTCCTTCCGCATGAGCAATCAGCGTGCGAACCTGATCGTGGAGGCGGTTGTTCACGTCGCCCTGGTAAAAACGGAACGAACCGCTGAAGGTCAAGTGTTCTACCGCACCTACGATCTCAATCTGGTGCGCGAGCGGGTGCTCAGCCTGTCGCGTTCGTGGACAGTGCTGCACGTGGTCGACAAGACCAGCCCGCTGTACGGCGAAACTCCGGAGAGCCTGAAACAGAAGGAAGGCGAGCTCGTGATCAGTGTTGCCGGCACGGACGACACCTGGATGCAGCACGTGCACTCAAGCCACCGCTACGGGGATGCCGCCATTCTCTGGGGCGCCCGACACGTGGACGTGGTGACGGACGAAAAAGACGTCTTCACCTTGGATCTGACCAAATTCCACGATGTGGAGCCCAGTGAGCCCACCGCTGATTTCCCCTACCCTCGCTCATAACTATTCAATTTAATTCGGTATATTCTATCCGGCCTTGCCGGGGTGTGGAATGCAACTAGGTTTGCATTCGTATAATGAATCCGGATTCATCCGAGGCCCCGCGCCTGAAAACGCACTTCCGACAGCAGACACGGGAGGCGATTCTGGCGGCTGCTGAGTCAACCATCGCCGAGGTGGGGGTGGCTGCCGCGCGCATGGAAGACATCGCCAGCAGCGCCGGGGTCGCCGTGGGCACGGTGTACAATTATTTCAAAGATCGCCAGCAGCTGGTCACGGCCCTGGTCGATCTACGGCGGGCCGAGTTGATTGATCGCGTTGACGCGGCGCTCACCTGCAAAGAACAAAACAGCTTCGAGGACCGCTTGCACGCTTTTGTGCACGCCTGCCTCTCCCACTTCGATCAACACCGCGCGCTGTTCAGCCTGATGGTGCAGGAAGAATCGGAGATTCAACACAACACCGGCGCGAAGCTTTCGATGGTCCGCGCATTGAATGTGCGCATTGAGCAACTGCTCGCTCACGACGGCGCAACGGGCAGATTTCAGATTGAAAGCAAACTGCTTCCCGCGCTGCTATTCGGATTGCTGCGTGGCGTGATCCTGCAGAGCTTGCTCGGCGCAGACCGCGATTCGCTGACGGATCAGGTTGCGCCTCTGACTCAATTCTTCTTACGCGGCGCGGGTTACTCATGACCGCCGCAGTGAGCGCAGCCCTCGCGCCGCCCAAGCGCGCCAAAGCCAACAAATGGCTGATCACCGTTTCTATCAGCTTCGGCACCTTGATGGGCGCCGTGGATCTATCGATTGTGAACGTGGCGTTGCCCCACATGCGCGGCGCAGTGGGCGCCAGCATTCGGGAAATCAGTTGGGTCAGCACGGCGTACGCGGTCGCCCTGGTCGTCGTGATGCCGCTGACGGCCTTTTTGGGCCGACAATTCGGGCAAAAGCGCGTGTACATGGTGTGCCTGGCCGCGTTTCTTTTGGGCTCTACCCTATGCGGCATTGCTGGCTCACTCACCGCACTGGTGATCTGCCGCGCTTTGCAAGGCCTGGGTGCTGGCGCGCTGCAGCCGACGGAGCAGGCCATTTTGCGCCAAACATTCCCCCCTGAAGAACAGGGCATGGCGATGGCGCTGTTCGCCATGGCCGTGATGTTGGGGCCGGCGCTGGGGCCTACCTTGGGCGGCTACATCGTCGATCACTGGCACTGGTCGTGGATTTTCTTCATCAACGTGCCCATTGGCTTGCTTGGGCTCTTCATGGTCGGCGCGTTCGTCGAAGAAGACGAAGAGATCCGGCTAGCGAATCAAGAGTTGGCCGAGCGTCAGCGCAAGAACATGGATTGGGCCGGCATTGTGCTGCTCACGGTGGGGCTCACGGCCACCGAGTATTTCCTGGAAGAAGGCGCTAGCAATGACTGGTTCCAGTCGCGGCTGATCGCGACCTGTTTCGCTGTCGGCTTCGGGTCGCTGATCGCATTCGTGGTGCGCGAATTGACCGCGCCGGCTCCGGTGGTGAACCTGCGCCTGTTCAAAGATCCGGTGTTCGCCTCCGGAACGCTGATCGGCGGCGTCATGTTTGCCATGTTAATGGCCAGCATGTTCCTGCTACCGATTTTCATGCAGGAGCTACTGGGCTTCACTGCCACTCAATCGGGCATCGCACTGATGCCGCGCATGCTGGTGATGATGCTGTGCATGCCGATTGTGGGGCGCATCTACAACCATGTGTCACCACGCATCATGATCGCCTTCGGCATTTCACTGATTGCGTTGGGCTCATGGCAAATGGGTGAACTCACGTTACAGAGTGATTCTCACGACATCATTGCTGCGATTGCGGTACAGGGCGTGGGCTTTGCTTGCCTGTTCGTCCCGCTGACAACCGTTGCGCTGTCCAAAATCCCGCGGCACTTGATGGCGGACGCGACGGGGCTCAATTCCCTGATCCGCCAAGTGGGCGGCGCAGTGGGCTTGGCCATCTTCGCAACATTGCTCGGCACTTACACCAGCGATGCGCGCGCGGGTCTCGCCGCGCACCTCAATCCAGAAAACCCGCTGGTGGCCACGCAATTCAGCGCAATGCAGCACGGCTTGATGCGCCACGGTGCGGATTGGCAGCACGCCTACGAAGGCGCTTTGCGCATGCTGAACGGCCGGGTGATGGGGCAATCCATGGTGCTCGCGTTTGACAAGCTGTTCGTGCTCTCGGGGGTGTTGTTTCTCGGCGTATTGCCGTTGCTATTTTTTCTAAAAGGAGGCCCGCGAGGTAAGGCCAGCGCCCCAGCTCTCGAGCATTGAAATATGACCGTCGCTGTTTCTGAAAATCCAAAGCCTGTCGTTGACGCTACACCGCAGGCTCCGGCCGAGCCCAAGAAGCGCAATCCGTTTGCTATTCTGCTCACGATCTTCGGCGCCGCGGCGGTGATCGTCGCCGGCTATCTCTGGCACATTCGCAATCAAGAGACGACCGACGATGCCATGATTGAGGCGGATGTCGTGGCCGTCACGCCGCGTGTGAACGGCATGGTCGCTCAGGTGCTGGTCGAGGACAACCAACCGGTGCGCGCGGGGCAGGTCCTGGTAGAGCTCGATTCGCGCGAGCTGCAAGCGCGGCTCAATGCCGCCCAGGCGGATCTGGCGACGGCACAGGCCCAAGCCCGAGCGGCGCTAGCTCAAGAATCGATCTCGACGGCAACCGCTGAAGGCGGCCTGAAGAGCGCTCAGGCTCAAGTCTCCGGTTCGGCATTGACGGTTGCCAGTGCCGACGCCGATATCGAATACAAGCAGGCAGGCTTGGTGCGTGCTCAGGCCGAAGCTGAGCGGTCTCAACTCAACTTGCAACGCACCCAAGAGATGCAGGCTAAGAATGCGATTGCGCAGCAGGAACTCGACGACGCGAAAGTGGCCAACACCGCCACGCAGGCCGCATTGAATCAGGCCAAAGCCGCGCTTGCGGCTGCGCTGGAACAACGGCGCGTGGCACAGAGTCGAGTGGCGGATGCGCGGGGCAAGCTAGCTCAGAGCGCACCGGTCGACGCGCAGGCGGCGGCGGCCAAGGCGGCAACCGAGCTTGCACAAGCCCACGTGGAATCCGCTCAAGCGGCCGTGGAATTGGCTCGCCTGCAATTGTCGTACGCCAGCATCGCAGCTCCAGCCGACGGCGTGGTGACGGAGCTGGTGGCTCGCCCAGGTCAGATCCTTGCCGCGGGGCAGGCCATCGCCCAGGTGGTGCCCAATGATCCCTACGTGGTCGCTAATTTCAAGGAAACCCAAATTGGTCGCATGCACGCAGGCCAACACGCAGAAATCGCGATTGACGCTTACCCCGGGCAAACCTTCGACGGCACCGTGGAAAGCCTGGCGGCGGGAACCGGGTCACGCTTCTCGCTCCTGCCTGCAGACAATGCGTCAGGGAATTTCGTCAAGGTTGTCCAACGCGTCCCAGTTACCGTGCGCTTGAGTCAACCGCCCGCAGGGCTCGCGCTCAAAGCAGGGCTTTCCGCCTCAGTGACGGTGCTGGTTCGCTAGAGTTGATATACTTGGCCGTCACTTGACTTGGCCGTCACTTGATTTCGCCGCAACCGATGCGTCCGCCGGAATTGCCCGTGGGCTGCCCGCCGTCGTCTTTCTTTTCATGGACTACGATTGAACGGCCCAAGAATGAATTGGGATCGCTGTCGGCCAAATTAGCGCCAGCGACCATGATGTCGTAGCTGCCTTTGCCGTCGGCGCCGATCTTGATGTTGCCCAAGTCGCCCAGGTGACGGTGTTCCTTGTCCGGCAGGCCATGGTCGTTGGATTGAGGATTGAAATGCCCGCCCGCACTGGACCCATCCG
>DATJEQ010000110.1:0-8003 GCA_035496495.1 Polyangiaceae bacterium | reverse complement strand
CGCCAGGGTCGAGGGGACCACGGCAGATCAGGCGGGGGCGGCCGTCGTCGCGGGTGGCGATCAGACGACAGTCGGGGGCGTTGCGGGCAAGGTCGGCAATTTGGTCGAATAGCTGCTGCGGAATTCGGCCGCGCAGGAAGGTGAGCCGGCCCCTCTTCACGCGCAGCACGAACAGCTGATTGGCGCGTATGGCCCCGAGCACGGGCAGCGCGCAGAGCAGCGCCAAAAGCGCAAGATAGAGCAAAATTCGAGGCATCCCGGTGGGCGGAGAATACGCAAAAAACGGGGTGTTGTGCGGGGCTCTTGACCCGGTGTGCCCTGACTGCCATCACCTGCCTGTGTCGGCGATGACAGCTGGGGTTGTGGGCGAGAGCCTTTTGCCACGTCGTTTCGGCGCCTACGTGCTGGTCGACAAGATCGGCGAAGGGGGCATGGCCGAGATCTTCCTGTCGCACGGCAGTTTGGGCACCGGGGCCCACAAACGCCTAGTGATCAAGTTGATCTTACCATTGCTCGCGCAGAACGACGCGTTCTGTCAGTTGCTGATCAACGAAGCGAAGCTCTCCGCTCAGTTGTCGCACGGGAACATCGTGCAGGTGTTCGATCTCGGTCGCCAGGGCGACATGCTGTACATTGCGATGGAGTACATCGAAGGAGTCGACCTTCGGCAGCTGCTGCGCGAGTGCGCGAAGAAGAAGGTGAGCCTGCCGCTCGAATATGCGGTGTTCATGGTGATTCAGGCGCTGGAAGGTTTGGCTTACGCGCACGACAAATGTGACGATGCGGGTCAGCCCTTGTCGATCGTGCATCGCGACGTATCGCCTTCGAATATTCTCCTCAGTTTGGAAGGCGAGGTGAAGCTGTGCGATTTCGGCATCGCACGCGCTCTTGGGGTTTCTAGCGCAATTCCCGACGATGCGATTCAAGGCAAGGCCGGCTACATGAGCCCGGAGGCCGCCAACGGCAACGCAGTGGATCGTCGTTCTGATATTTTCAGCGTGGGCATTGTGCTGTGGGAGTTGCTCAGCGGGCGACGCCTGTACCGCGGTGAAAAAGGGAAATCACCCCCGCTCGCGTTGGCACAAAAAGCCGAGATCCCCGCTTTGGATTTGTCGAACGTGCCCGGCGGGGCCGATCTGGAGCGCATCGTTTCCCGCGCTTTGGCGAAGGAGCCCGAGCAGCGTTACAGCAGCGCCGCGCAGATGCGCGACGAGCTCGAAGGCTACTTGGAAGCTCACGATCTCATCGCCAGTCCGCTGCGCTTCGGGCGTTGGCTCAGAGAATACGGCGCTCCTGAGGTGATTGAACACCGGCGTGCGGCGGAGCAAGCGGTTCTTGCGTCACCCTTGCCGCTGGACGATTTGCCGGAAGCGGGCGGTGAGCTGGCCAGTGAGAATACAGATCATTCGCACATCACTTCTGCCTCAAGCACGAAAACAAGGGCCGAGTCGGAGGCTCGTGCGCCCGCGCCCGAAGAAGCTGCGAGCGCCGCCATTTCGTCGACGACTGCGGGCCAGCAGCCCTCCCGTCGCGGCGTCAGCTTGATGGTCTTCCTGATCGTGGTTGCGGTGGCGTTCGCGTTGGGTGTGTTGCTGCGGCTGCGTTGATTGCCGTGGTGTTCGCCAAAGTCGCCGTCCCCGTTCCTTTGGGGCAAGCCTTCACCTACTCTGTGCCACAGGAGTGGGCCTCGCGCGTCGTGCCGGGGGCACGCGTGCTGTGCGATTTTGGGCGGCGGCAAGTACTGGGAGTGGTGCTTGAGCTTTCAGAGCAGGCACCGAATATTGCACCCGAAAAATTGAAACCGTTGCGTGCCGTGGTCGACAGCGAGCCCGTGCTGCCCACATCTTTGTTGGATTTCCTGGTGCAGCTTGCTCACTATTATTTAGCACCCATCGGTGAAGTGATGCGCCTGGCGCTGCCCACTGTTGCCCGTGGCGATCTGGAAAAACTCAAAGCGCAGGGGGTGGGTAATACTGAGTCGATCAAGAGCGTCGGCAAATTGGTGCAGTTCGCCGTGGCGAATACTGCCGCAATTGAGCAAGCCCGGAACGTGGAAAAGGGTCGCTTAAAGGGGGCAATCTTGGATGAGTTGAACAAGCTTGTTGATGCAGGGGCCTTGCCCATTTCACAGCTTGAGATCTCGCGCAGCGTTGCCAAGAAGCTCGTCGATCAGGGGCTGATCCAGCTGGAACGCCGAAGCGCAGCGGAGCCCAAGGCAATGCCCAGCACACCTTTGGAAGAGGCGCCTTTGCCCACTGAGGCTCAGCGCGCTGCACTGGCCGAGATTCTGGAAACAATGCAGGCCGGCACGGCAGCAACATTCTTGCTCCATGGGGTCACTGGCTCTGGGAAGACAGAGATCTACCTCAACGCCACGGCGCGCTGTTTGGAGATGGGCCGCTCGGCGATCGTGCTCGTGCCGGAGATCGCACTCACTCCGCAACTGGTGCAGCGCTTCAAGTCTCGGTTGGGCGATCAGATCGCCGTGCTGCACAGCGGGTTATCACCACGCGAACGGCGTCTGATGTGGCAGAAATTGCGCGACGGCACACTGCGTGTGGCGGTGGGAGCTCGTTCCGCGTTGTTCGCGCCAGTTGAAAATCTCGCCCTGATTTGCGTCGATGAAGAGCACGATTCATCCTTCAAACAGGAAGACGGAGTGCAGTACAGCGCCAGGGACATGGCGCTGCTCAGGGCGCACCGCAGCAACGCGGTGTGTTTGCTCGGCTCTGCGACGCCATCGTTGCAAAGCGAAGCGCTCCGCCGCGCGGGCAAGATCCGATACTTGAGCCTGCCGTTGCGCGCGCGCGCGGGCAGCGCTTTGCCCAAGGTCGAAATTGTCGACTTGCGGCGGTTTGGCCCCGGCCCCACCGGCGATCGCCTGATCACGTTGCCTCTATTTCGCGCGCTGGAGCAGGTGCTCGAACGCAAACAGCAGGCGATATTGTTTCTCAATCGCAGAGGATTCGCTCCCAGCCTGGTATGCGAAGCGTGTGGGGAAATCGTGCAATGCCCCAATTGCGCCGTTGCCTTGACCGTGCACACGCGCCCGCGGGAACGCATGGTGTGCCACTATTGCGATTTTTCGAGCCCAGTGCCGAAGCAATGCAGCGCGTGCAAGAGTGCCCGGCTCTCACAGGAAGGGGTGGGCACCGAAGCGGTGGAGAGCTCACTGGTGACGGCGTTCCCCCACGCCCAGGTTGGCCGACTCGATCGGGATGTGGCCGCCGGTACTAAGAGCGAACCGGTGTTAGCCCGCATGCGTCGCGGGGAAATCGACATCTTGGTGGGCACTCAAATGGTAACCAAAGGGCACGATTTACCCAGAGTGACGTTGGTGGGCGTGCTCAACGCGGACGCGGCGCTTTCACTGCCGGATTATCAAGCAGCGGAGCGCACCTTTCAGCTCCTGGTTCAGGTGGCGGGCAGAGCTGGGCGCGGTGAAGACCCGGGTAGAGTGCTGGTGCAAACGCACAACCCCGATCACCCCGCAGTGCGCTTTGCGCTGAAGCACGACGTGGCCGGCTTCATGGAGCACGAATTGGCCGAGCGACGCCAACTCCATTATCCGCCGTACGCGCGTTTAGCTCTGGTACGGTTGGACGCGACCGATCGCTCGCTGGCTGAACGCGCGGCGCATCAGTTGGCGGAAATTGCGCGGAAGGTTGGCACGGAGCTGGAGGTCTTGGGCCCCACTGCGGCTCCGCTGGCGCGTTTGCGCGGTCGTTACCGATTTCGTTTCCTCCTGCGCGCTCAAGAAAGGGCCCCAGTGCGCAAAGCTGCGCACGCGGTGCTCAAAGCGCCGTTGGATCGCCGCGTGCGTCTTTCGGTCGATATCGACCCGCTCAACATGTTGTGAATTTCGGCCCTACGAGGTTCAAGTCAAACGGAAGCGAAGCTCAAGGCTCAGAACACTTCGATTTCAGTTTCGCCGTCAGGGGCTTGAGGAGCTTGGGACTTTTTGCGCGGGGGAGGTGCCAGCGAACGGGCTTTGCGCGTGTCAGTGGGCGGCGGAGGAGGGGGCAAGCTGGGGGGCCGAGACCCGGGCCGGCGCTTGCGCTCTTCGAACAGCACAATCTTGATCAACGCGTCGATCTCCGCCGTACGAATTGTGGGGTCTTCGATGTTGATGCTGGGGTCGAGCAAGTCGATCAGCGACAGCACCCCAATTCGAAGGAATGTTTCATTGGGGAAGGCTTCCCGCATCACTTCGACGCGTTCGTCGTCGTCGTCAGCCTGTTTGAAATCTTCGTACATGGATTCAATCGACGCGAGCACTGCCAAGGGCAAGTCTTCGCTGCGTGGGCAGCGTTCAATCGCCTTCAGTCGCTCGCGCACTGCCTTCAGCGGGCTATCGTGTGCAGCGGAGTCCACTTCGAACAATTCGTCACCCGGCAACGTTTCCAATTTGGGGCGCGCCCCAGGCTGTGTTGCCTGAGCTGTCGCTTGCGCCGCGGGAGCCGCTGCTTGTTGCGGGTGAAGGGCCGACGTTGCAGTGGTGAACCCCGCGGGCACGGCGATACCGGGCAACACCACACGTTGCCAGATGCTTGCCAAATCCAAATACTGGATCACGGTGCGCAGCGGAACGACGTCGAGCAGCACTTCTTCAGTGAGGCCCGCTTGCGTTCGACCGCCCTCCAGGGCGCGCACGACGATTTGCTCCAACTCGGATTTCGGCAAAGCCTTTGCGATCTCGTCGAAACCAATGCCGTCGAACAGCTCGCGGTAAGTCAGGATGCGATGATCCAGCGCGGCTTCGATGGTGAAGGCGAGGCGCTCCACTGCGCGCTGACGTGCTTCCTTGGGCTCTTTGTGCGTCCAGAAGGGCACCGCTACCAGGAATTGCCACAGCTTATCATTGGGTAAACAACTCACCTGCACCGCAGTGGGGTAAAGCCCGATTACTTCGGAAGGGGTGGTCGTTTTTTCTTCCAGCGCGAGTTGCAAATCGTCTGTCGCAGACCCCGCCGATTTGCGGCGCGCCAAGCGCTCGTGCATTCCGGTCGTCGAGGTGAGCAGCTTCACCCGCACGTCCTCTTCGGCAGCCAGCGACGCGATGATTTCCGCCGGAGGGAAGTACTGCAAGAAATCTTCGGCTTTGCGCCAGCCTTCTTCAAAAGCGTGATCGATCAAAGCTAACAACAAGCGCTGAGGAGCGGAAAGAGCCGATGCATTCATAGGGCGCAGGGTACGCTGAAACGCAGGCTCACGGCAGTTCAGCAAGGCGGATCGTCGGTGTTTCGCCCTAAACGTACAAATCTTACAGCAGTGAAGCGTGCCGCAATTTTCAACAAAACACGCAAAATAACCTGAGTATTGAGTGGTAGCGTCGCGAACGGATGTTAACGCCGCTACCGGCTTCCGCGCAGAGATCCGCCTAAGTGTTCAGTAGGGGTACTGGTTGATGTAATTGCCCGGCGGGTCGTAGTTGCACACCCACACTTGGGTATCGCCGCACAGCGCACGGCCGCAGCCCACCACCTCGGTATTGCGCCACACCATTTGGGTGTAATGCCCGCACACCGAGCACACATTGGGGACAGCCACACACTGATCGGGGAACACGTCGTACGTGTAGCAGGGCTCTTCACTCGCCCAGCCGTCGACCACATCTTGTGGCGTCGGCTCGAACCCCTGCGACCAAAATAGGTTCTCGCCGTACTGGCCCATGGAGTGCACCAGATCGCAGTTATTCGTTTGCGCCAGGTGATCGGCGTACGCCTGCGCAACGGCCGCGACGTCGCAGGACCAGTGCAGCGCAGGCAGCGGCATCTGATTGGGAGGATCCACCATTGCGCGCACCGCGTTATGCGCCGCAGTCATGCCCATCATCGCCGCGGGCTCTGCACAGCCCCCCGCGCTGGCGCCGCCGAATCCGCCTGCATTAGCAGTGCCTCCCGATCCCGCGCCTGCCCCAGCGGTTGACGTGTTCTCTGCGCCGCCACCGCCCATCGAAGGCCTGCCACCGCCCGCGGTGTGGCCTCCGGATGCAGGTTGCATCGTCGATCCGGCATCCATCTCGTTGGAAACGCCGCCGCCCCCCGTTCCACCACCGGAACTGCCCGCGTTGATCGTGACGCTGCCCGAATTTCCCCCAACGGCCATGGTGGAATTGCCGCCTTGATTGCTGCCGGGATCGCTCTGCACAACACAACTGAGGATCGTGGCCGCCGAGGCGATGATCCAACACGTCGATTGCAGGGTCAGGGTGCGCATCTGACCAATTTACACTTCGTCGCCTGCCTGCGCCACGCACAGGGTGCATTTCAGCACTATTCGCTATTAGTGGCGCACATGAATCAGTTGCTTTTTGCGCCGCGCTGCAAAAAGTAACGCACCGACACCAATCAGCAGCGCCGCGCTGCCGGGGCCCACCGGTGCACCAGGGAGCGAGCAACCGCAGCCGCCGCTTTGGTTGGTGCCGGGTTGCGTTCCGCCGTTGGTTGTCGGATTGGAGACGCTGGCATCAGGATTTCCGGATGCTCGGCCCGCGACGCCGCTGTCCATCGGCGTGCCGTGGCTCATGCCGGCACTGGCGTCTCCAGAATTATTCGCGCCGCCACCACCAACGCTCATGCCACCGTTGCCCGCGGTCTGCGCGGTTGAACCGCCTCCTGAGCTGCTCACGCCACCGTTGCTCACGCCACCGCCGCTCACACCACCGTTGCCCGCGTCGTTTCCACCACTGCTCCCACCTGCGGCAGTGGTGGCATCGGAGGCGGCATCGAAGAAGGTGGCGTCGCCGGAGTTCACGCTTCCATCAGTAAAGCTTGCGTCACTTGACGCGTCGGTAGCGGCATCGTGTCCGGCGTCTGGAGGCAATAGGCAGAAACCCGCCGCGCAGCTTCCGCTGCCGCAGCTGGTTCCGTCGGTTGCATTCGGATCGGAGCAGAAACCGGTGCTGGGGTTGCAGGAGCCCGCGATGTGACATTGATCCAAGGCGATGCAAACGATGGTATTGCTTCCGACGCAGCTGCCGCTCTGACAGCCGTCGGTCTGGGTGCAGGCGTTGCCGTCGTCGCACGGTGCGCTGTTGTTGGTGTGGCTGACGACGCCGTTAGAGGGATTGCAGGAATCATCGGTACAGGGGTTGGAGTCGTCCGTGACGACAGGCGTGCCCGGTTGGCACGAACCGGAGCCACAAACTTCGTTGCCATTGCAGGCGTTGCCGTCGGCGCAAGAGCTGGTGTTGTTGGAGTGCTGGCAGCCGGAAGCGGGGCTGCAGGAATCGTCAGTGCAAGAGTTGCCGTCATTGCAATTGAGTGGGGTGCCCGTTTGGCATGATCCACCGCCGCAAATTTCGTTGCCATTGCAGGCGTTGCCGTCGCTGCAGGAATTGGCGTTGTTGGAATGCTGACAGCCGGAGCCCGGATTGCAGGAATCGTCCGTACAGGTGTTGCTATCGTTGCAGTTGAGAGCGGTGCCCGGTTGACAGGATCCGCCGCCGCAGATTTCGCTGCCATTGCAGGCGTTGCCATCGCTGCAAGAATTAGTGTTGTTAGAGTGCTGGCAGCCGGAAGCGGGGCTGCAGGAATCGTCGGTGCAGGCGTTGCCATCGTTGCAGTTGAGCGCAGTGCCCGTTTGGCAGGATCCACCGCCGCAAATTTCGTTGCCATTGCAAGCGTTGCCATCGCTGCAAGAATTGGTGTTGTTAGAGTGCTGGCAGCCGGAAGCGGGGTTGCAAGAGTCGTCGGTACAGGTGTTGCTGTCGTTGCAGGAGATCGTGGTGTGACTGATGGTGCCGTTAACTGGGTTGCAGGAGTCAGTAGTGCAGGCGTTGCCGTCGTCGGTGGCCACAGGAGTATGGCTGATCACGCCAGTGGAAGAATTGCAGGAGTCGGTAGTGCAGGCGTTGCCGTCGTCGGTGGCCACAGGAGTATGGCTGATCACGCCAGTGGAAGAATTGCAGGATTCGGTGGTGCAGGCGTTGCCGTCGTCGGTAGCAACCGGTGTGTGGCTTACCCCGGTGATCGGGTCGCAAGCGTCGACAGTGCAGGCAT
>DATJEQ010000109.1:0-10484 GCA_035496495.1 Polyangiaceae bacterium | reverse complement strand
GACTGTTTGGCACCCGCTGGCATCGCGGGCGACGCAGCGTGCTCAATGTCTTCAGGCAGCGAAGTGACGGCCGATGGGATGTCCCAGATCACCCAATGCTCAGGGGAAGGATCATGCATGAGAATGATGGCATAGCTCATCGTGCCCGCTGGCCCCGGGCCCCAACTGAGAGGCGGCGAGATATTCATTCCGACGGGTGGAACTTCGGCGCATTTGTATTTGAGCGGGATCTCCATGCCTTCTGTAAAGGCAGAACTGGTGAGGGCGAACGCGGCGGTTCCGCCCGCGCCGTTGCCGCCCGTGCCGCCGGCTGCAGTGCCGCCCGCGCCCGCGGCTCCACCGGCGGCAGCACCGCCATTTGCAGTGCCGCCGTTCGCGCCTCCCCCGTTTGCGCTGCCGCCATTGGTCATGCCGCCAGCAGGGCTGCCGGCTGTGTTGGCAGCGCCACCGCCTCCCCCGGCAATTGCGCCGCCTTGGCCTACATTCATGCCGCCGGTGCCTGCGCTGAGCCCTGTCGAACCGCCGTTGGCCAAGCCGCCGCTGCCCACCGTGCCGCCAGCTGAGGCACCGCCGGACGTTCCCGTGGTGCCGCCTGGGGTGCCCGTCGTGCCCCCACTTGCGGTGTTGGAGTTGCCGCCACCGGAAGAGCAAGCGATCAACACCCCGGAGCAAAACGCGAAAGCGCTTTTCAGTTTCGAATCGATCATCGGTGAATCACCTCAGTTTGGAGCCAGCATGGTAGCATGGGTCTGCCTTGGGATCGTTGCCAAAGAGGGCGGAAACAGTGAGTGATTCGTGACGCAATGGTCAGCTGACCACGAATTTGCGGTGCAATCGGTGCGGCTGGCGGGGCAGCTGTGCGCCTCATTGCAACCCAAGATAGCGGGCGAGGCTGCCGCGAAGCAGGACAAGAGCCCGGTTACCGTAGCGGATTTCGCCAGCCAAGCGCTGATCGGTGACGCGCTTCGGCGCGAGTTCCCCAATGATCCGGTGGTGGGTGAGGAAGACAGCACACTATTGCGCGCAGCCGAAAATGAAGCGCTGCTTCAGCGGGTGTGCGCCGCCCTGGCGGGGCAATTGCCCCGGAACGAGCAGTTGCGGTCGCAGGGGCAGGTGTTGAGCGCCATCGATTGGGGCAGCGCAAGGGTGGCGCACGGCAGGCGATGGACTTTGGATCCGATTGACGGCACCAAAGGTTTCTTGCGCGGTGGGCAATACGCTGTGGCGCTCGCACTGCTCCAAGACGGCGAAGTGAACGTCGCGGCGTTGGCTTGCCCCAATTTGTCAGCGGCGTGGGGTTTGGGTGTGGTGTTCAGTGCGGCGCGCGGCACAGGCGCGTTCGCACAACCGCTGCACACCGTGGGCGAGCCACAGCTCATTGCTGTGAGCGCGCGCGGAGAACCGGAAGTGGAAGGTGGAGCGGAGTCAGTGCGCATCTGCGAATCGGTCGAATCGGGGCACAGCGATCACCAGCGGTCGCGCCGGTTGTTCGCCGGCTTGCGGGTGGGCAGCGAGGTACTGCGTGTCGACAGTCAAACCAAGTACGGCATGGTCGCTCAGGGCTCCGCCGAGGCCTATTGCCGGTTGCCGACCAGCGCCGATTATCACGAGAAGATCTGGGATCACGCGGCCGGGGTGCTGATCGTCCGGGAAGCGGGCGGCACAGTGACCGATATCGAGGGGCGCGCCCTGGATTTCACACAGGGCCACGAACTGCGCAACAATCGCGGTGTGGTCGTGACCAACGGCCACTGGCACCTGCGCTTGTTGCAGGCCATTGCGCACAGCCAGTAGACTGCCCTGACCCATGAGCAAGAAGCTCAAAGATCGCAAGCTGCGCGAATGGCGCAAGAAGGCCACCGCAGGAGCAGGGGAGGCTGAAATCCCCACTGAAGAGGTGCGGGACGAATCGACCTCGCTGGTAGTGCCCACAGCGCCTCCGCTGCCACTGGGTCAACGCATCGAGTCGATGGTGATCCCGCTGGCACTCTTGGTGTTGATGTTGGTGCTCACCTTCCGCCCCATCACGCAGAACGATTTTTGGATGCACTTGCGCATCGGCGAAGACATTCTGGATACCTGGCAAATTCCGCATGCCGATCAGTATTCCGCTGTCGCACAAGGCAGGCCTTTCGTCGCGCATGAGTGGCTTTCGGGAGTGTTCTTGGCGCTGGTGGGCGCCGCATTTGGCCCGCATGGGTTCACCCTGATGGCGGAGTTGGTGGCCTTTGGCATGGCCGCATTGCTCTTCTTTTCGCTCCCCAAACCGGTGCGCGAGAGCCCGATCTTGCTGCCGCTGGGCCTGGTCGCGGTGTACACGGCGGATTTTCGTCTTGCGATCCGTCCGGATCTGTTCACGATGCTCCTGCTCGCGGTGTGGGCGTTTTGCATCGAGCGCTGGCGTGCGTCGCGCAACGTTTATTTCATCGCCGCTCTGGTGCCGTTGATCACGGTGTGGGCGAATTTGCACGGCGCATTTCTGTTCGGTGTTGCTCTGCTTGTTGTGCTGGCGGCGCTCGTGGGGGCAGATCAGCTCTTGGGCGGGGTGCAGCGCACTGGGGAGCAGTATTCGCGCGGGGACTTCAAAACGGTGGCGCTGGTTGCCGGCTTGGGCATCGTGGCCTGTCTGTTCAACCCGCAAGGCTGGAACTTGCCGCTCTTTTCCCTGCAAATGACGGCGGGTCAGAATTTTGAGCAGGTGCGTGCCGTGACAGAGTGGCAGCCCACCTTCGACTCCACGTCGTACTTCTATCAAAATTTCCCTTACCTCGTTTACGGCTGCGGCGTGTGGTTGCTGATGCTGTGGTCGGGGCTCTTGCTGCGGTTCTTCGAGGTGCCACTCTTCGATTGGGTGATCGCCGGGATTACGACCTATCTGAGCGTGCACCAGAATCGTTTCATTCCTTATGCGTCGATCTTCGGTTTCCCCATTGCAATGCGCTCCTGGTATGCGCTGCTCGAGCAAAATGGCGCGGGGTTGCACCACGCGCTGAGCAAGAGTCGGATCTTCAAGGCGGCTTCTTTGCTGCTCATCGGGGCAGCGATTGTCGTTTTCGTGAAGCGAGGTTTCTTGCTCAGTGATACCCAGAGTCAGCCGCTCGGTTGGGGCTACGGTTCGCGTCACCCCGAGCAAGAAGTCGACTACATCAAGCAGCAGGGCCTGCAAGGTGTGCTGTACAACGAGCGCATGCCCGATGGCGCCTACCTGATCCGCGAGTTGTATCCTCAGGTGCGGCCGGTGATGGACATGCGGCTGGATGTCTACGGTAAGGAACTGTGCGACGAATACGACGCTACCAAGAGCAATCGCGACGCGCTCAACCAATACATTCAGAAGTACGGCGCTACCCTGGCCTTGGTCAATAAGGGTGGGTGGATCGAGGATCACCTCCGGCGCGCGCTCGGTTTCAGCACGGTTTACGAGGGCGCAGAGCGCAGCGTGATGGTCAAACGCTGGTGAAATAGCCTCGGACTTCGCGCTTTGGATCGAGTAAAAACCGACCCGATGCAGCGCAAGCTCAAGGTTGGCCTGGTCGGGTTTGGCCGTTGGGGCAGAAAGCTCGCCCACGGGCTGTTGAACTCCCCTCAGGTGGAATTGCTGGGCGTGTGTGATCGCGCCTTCAACGCCGGCCAAACATTGCCGCTGTGCGGGGCGGAACTTGTCGCAACGTGCAACGAACTCGGCGCACTCCTGCAGCATTCCAAGATCGAGGCACTGGTGGTGGCCACTCCCGCAGATTCGCACGCGGAGTTATCGCGGGCTGCTTTGCAAGCCGGGTTGCATGTTTTCGTCGAGAAACCGTTGGCGCTCAATGTTGAGGATGCCAACGACCTGCTGCGCTGCGCGCGAAGCGTCCGTCGAATCATGATGGTGGGGCATATCCTGCACCACGATCCGGCAGTGATTGCCGCGCGGCGCTGGATCCAGGATGGGGCCGATCGCGACATTTCATTGTGTCTGAGTGAGCGCATCAACGTTGGCCACATCCACCCGCTCACGGCGTGGTGGGATTTGGCGCCCCACGATCTGTCGCTGTTTCTCAGTTTACTGGGTGCAAGTTCGCGTCGAATCGCAATCGCGGCTAATCACGGCGTGCTGGATGCCACGATAGGATTTCAATGCGGTACGGGTCGGCTCCGTGTCGGCTTCGGGCCTGAGCGAATCCGTCGCATGGCGTGGATCGGAGGCGGCAGCGCCCTATTGTTGAACGACGCGCCCGGAAGACCGCGCCTGGCGCAAGCGGTGTTGAACCCGGGCGCCGCACTTCGGTTTGTGGCGAAGCACCGAGATTTTTCCATGACGGAGCTTTGGCGTCGGCTCGATGAGGTCACTGAATCGGCTTGCGAGATCGCGGTGCCAAGCGCCGATGCGTTGAACGCGCAGTTCGCGCATTTTGCGCACTGTGCATTGCGCGGTCAAAGGCCCACCAGCGATGGTGCGGAGGGCGCCGCAGTCGTTGAGTTGCTGGCCGCAGGCGAAGCACTGTTGCAGCCCCGAAGCGTGGAGAAGCCCCGCAACGCCCTGCATTCGCAGCCCGTGTTGGTGCAAACTTAACCCGCTATGCCGGCTCAAATCGCCAACAGCGCCATCGTGGAGGTAGGCGCTCAAGTGGGTGAGGGTACGGCGATTTGGCATTTTTGTCATGTGATGCGCGGTGCCGTGGTTGGACGGGACTGCGTGCTCGGTATGGGTTGCTCGGTTGCCGATGGCGCAAAGATTGGTAACCGCGTGCGAGTGCAGAATCAGGTCAGCATTTTCGCCGGCGTGACTTTGGAAGACGACGTGTTCTGCGGTCCCGGTGTGGTGTTCACCAATGTGACGAACCCGCGGGCGTTCATTGCGCGCAAAAACGAATTCAAACCGACGCGCGTACGTCGCGGGGCGACGTTGGGCGCCAATTCCACGATCGTGTGCGGTGTGACGATTGGCGAATACGCTTTGGTGGGCGCCGGGGCGGTGGTGCGGGATGACGTGCCCGCTCACGCGCTGGTGGTTGGGGTACCCGCGAAGCAAATCGGCTGGGTGAGCCGCGACGGCGAACGCCTGGACTTCGACGACGCCGGCTGCGCGCGCTGTCCGCGCAACGGCGCACGCTACCGATTGGGCCCCGACGGGGTTGCGATCGATGAAGCGAGCGAGGTGAGCCCGTGAAAGTGCCCTTGTTCGACTTGCGTCCACAGCAGGCGCCGCTGGCATTAGAAATCAGTCATGCGTTGACACAGTTCTTGGACAATCCGCGCTTCATTCTGAGTGAACCGGTTGAGCAATTCGAGCGAGCGGTTGCGGATTTCTTAGGGGTCAAACACGCTATTGGGGTTTCCAGCGGCACGGACGCGCTCTTGTGCGGCCTCACCGCGCTGGGCATCGGTGCGGGGGACGAGGTGATCACCACGCCGTTCACTTTCGCGGCGACGGCTGAGGCGATCTTGCGCTCGGGGGCAACGCCGGTGTTCGCGGATATCGAGCCGCACGGCTTCAACATCGATCCGCGAGCCGTTGCGGCGCTGGTCACTGCGCGCACCCGCGCGATCTTGCCGGTGCATTTGTTCGGGGCTCCAGCGGAGTTGGGCGAATTGGTTGCGCTCGCCTCGCACCACAAGTTGGTGCTTCTGGAAGACGCGGCACAGGCTTTCGGGGCGCGCTATCGCGACCAATGCGTGGGGACTTTCGGCGCGTTGGGGGCTTTCAGCTTCTTTCCGACCAAGCCCTTGGGTGGATTTGGCGACGGCGGCATGCTGGTCACGAACGACGATCAATTGGCACAGCGCTGCCGACAACTGCGCTCACATGGCAAGAATGACCAAGGGCAATGGGCTGCGCTGGGCGGCAATTTCCGACTGGACGCGCTGCAAGCCGCGGTGCTGAGCGTGAAATTACCGCATGTGCCGCAGTGGCAAGCCGAGCGCGCGCGGCTCGCCGCGAAGTATAACGCCACGCTTGCGGATTGCGTGGGGCTGAAGCTGCCCCCAATGCCCTCTCACGTTGCATCCGCGCACGCGCTTTACACCGTGCGAGTCAAAGCGTTCGCGGGCAGCGGTAAAGCGAGCGCGCGCGACACGCTGCGCGCTGCACTGCGCGAGCGGGGCGTGGAAACGGGCGTTTACTACGGCGAAATTTTGCCGAATGAGCCGCTGCTCGCTGCGCAGGTCGCTGCACAGCTGGCTGCACAGCGAAGCCACCCCCAACAAAATCCAACACAATCCGCGCTGCCCGAAGCAGAGACGGCGGCCGGTGAGGTGCTTTCCCTGCCGCTGTTCGTCGGCATGACGGATGAGCAACAGCATTGGGTGATTGAGGTCATGCGGCAGCTGTGCGGCGCGTGAAGAGCCTGGAATCGGGCTCTTGGCTGGCTTAGGATTGACCCGTGCGCTTGTGCTCCGTCTCCGTCGACCTCGACGAAATTCCCAATTATTTCGCGATTCACGGCCTTCCTACGCCGGCTGGGCCCGAAGCCCACGCCGTCTACGACCTCGCGCTGGGTCGATTGCTGGATCTCGCCACTGCCCACCGCATCCCACTGACACTGTTCGCGGTGGGTGCGGACTTGGTGCAGCCCTCAAGCGCCGCCGCCTTGCGCAAACTGATCGATGCGGGGCACGAGGTGGGCAATCACACGCTCGATCACCGCTACGATCTGACGCGTCTGTCGCGCGCTGAGCAATTGCACCAAATCGCCGACGGTGCCGCCGCGATCCGGGCGGCTGTGGGTGAGGCCCCCACCGGGTTTCGTGCTCCGGGGTACACGATTACCGATCAGCTGTATGGCGTGTTGCAAGAAGCGGGCGTTGCTTACAGCTCGTCGGTATTTCCCTGTCCGCCCTATTATTTGGCCAAGGCGCTCGCGATGGTGCTCATTCGTCTGCGTCGTCGCACGTCGCACTCGATTTTGGATGTGCCCCAGGTGTTGCTGGCACCGCGGCAACCGTACCGCGTCGGCACTCCGTATTGGAAACGCGGCGCGGGGATGGTCGAGATGCCCATGCAGGTCACGCGCTGGCTTCGTTTGCCCTATATTGGCACCACGTTGACCCTGTTCGGCCCAACGAAGACGCGCTGGCTCACGCAAGGGGTGACGCATTCGCCGTTCGTGAATTTAGAATTGCACGGCATCGATGTGCTCGCGGCGCAAGATGGGTTGAACGCACTGGTGCCCCACCAGCCGGACGTGCGCGTCACTTTACAGAGCAAACTCGATTCGCTCTCCGAAGCGATCAGCGGCTTGAAGAAAGCCGGTTACAGCTTCGTGAGATTGGATGAAGCGGCGCGTTCGAGTGCCACGCCGCTGGAATCTAAGAACTTGCGCGCCAGGTCGTGATGGCTGCTGGCGAATTCTTTGGGGGTGCCTTCGGTGACGATGTTGCCTTGGGCCAAGAGGTAAATACGGTGGGCGATTCTTAGCGCGCTGGCCATGTCGTGGGTGATCACCACGCTGGTGACGTTGAAGCGCCGATTGGTCTCGATGATCAAGTCATCGACCAAGCGACTGGTGATGGGATCGAGACCACTGGTGGGTTCATCGTAAACGACGATGGCCGGATCGAGCATCAATGCGCGTGCGAGGGCGACGCGTTTGCGCATACCGCCGGAGAGCTCACTGGGGTAGCGCTGCTCGGTGCCTGAGAGCTCCAGGAGCTCTAACCTCTGCGCCACTTTTTCGCGCACCTCGCGCACTTTGAGCTTGGTGTGTTCGCGCAGGGGGAAAGCGACGTTGTCGAGCACCGTCATTGAATCGAGCAGCGCGGCGTATTGAAACACCATGCCGAACTTGCGCCGCACAATGTTCATTTTCTGATCGCCCAAGGGCACGATGTCTTCGCCGTCGATGAAGATGCTGCCGCGCGTCGGTTTATCGAGCCCGATCAACAGCCGCAGCAGGGTCGTCTTTCCCGCGCCGGAGCCGCCCACGATCACCGCAATCTGCCCGCGGTAGATGGTGAGGCTCAGATCGTGCAGCGCCGTCGTGCTGCCGAAGCGCTGCTCGACGCCCTCAACGCGGATTTGTGCATCCTCTGGGGCCAGGCTCGGCATGTGAGCCAGGATAGCCCAATTGGGCCCGCGGGCGCAGCAAAGGAACGGCCTAAAGCCGGCAGTGGGCTTGACGCGGCGACACAAAACGCCCATTTCTGCGGCAGATGGCCAAAGAACTCGTCGATGCAGTGTTGAAGCAAGCCGGCGCGCGCAGTGAGGAAGGCTGGCACATCCTGCCAGACGGGCACTCGCTGACGCTCCATGTGGCGAAAGATGGCGCAACCCTCAATGTCCCCCGCGTGGAAGCCGTCGCGTTTGAGGAGAAGCTACTCAAGGCGCGCACCAAGGGCGGCGAAGTGTACTTCGCGTTCGTGGAGGATGTGTTCGCCGTCGCCAGCGTGGGCAACACACCCACGACCAAGAAAGCGGGATTCGTGTGATGGCAGCTGGCGACCCGCTCAAGATCGGGGATTTGACGTTCAACTCGCGCCTGTTCGTAGGTACGGGGAAATACAAAGACGTCGCGCAGACGGAAGCGGCGCTGACGGCTTCGGGCGCCGAAGTGGTGACGGTGGCGCTGCGGCGCGTCGATTTGCAGGACAAGAGCAAGGGCTCGATGATGAGCTTGGTGCAAAGCGGGCGCTGGACGATTCTGCCCAACACCGCCGGCTGTTACACCGCGGAGGACGCGATCCGCACGCTGCGCTTGGCGCGCGAGTTGGGCATCGCCAAAATCGTGAAGTTGGAAGTCATTGGCGACCCGAAGACGCTCTACCCCGATAATGAGCAAACCCTGGAAGCCGCGAAGGTGCTGGTGAAGGAGGGCTTCACCGTGCTGCCGTACTGCATGGACGATCCGATCCTGTGCAAGAAGCTCGAAGACGTGGGCTGCGCAGCCGTGATGCCCCTGGCCGCTCCCATTGGGTCCGGCTTAGGCATTCGCAACCCGTACAATTTGATGTTCATCTTGGAGCA
Organism: Polyangiaceae bacterium; assembly: GCA_035496495.1. Taxonomy (GTDB): domain Bacteria; phylum Myxococcota_A; class Polyangia; order Polyangiales; family Polyangiaceae; genus SZUA-265. Next base: position 1,540 of record DATJEQ010000109.1, on the reverse strand, counting down.
GGCGAAGGTGCCGGTGATTGTGGACGCCGGCGTGGGCACCGCCAGCGACGTCGCGATCGCGATGGAGCTCGGCTGTCACGGGGTGCTGCTCAACACCGCGATCGCCGAAGCCAAAGATCCGATCCTCATGGCCAGCGCCATGAAAGATGCCGTCACAGCAGGGCGCAACGCATTCCTCGCCGGCCGCATGCCACGGCGTCGTTACGCTTCGGCTTCTAGCCCGAACGACGGGCTAGTGTGACGCCCCGCGTCGGGACGCGGTGAACGAGGCGCAATGGCCCGCGGCGCGTTGCGATGGATGAGAAGAAATCGCGAAGCGTCTCGACCCGCCCCGGGCGCTGCCCGAGGCTACAAGTGTTGCGCGCCTGCGGCGCTTAAAGCACGGCGTGATGCGGCGTTGTCGTTCAATGCGACGTGATGCGGCGTACAAGCCCCGGAGGGGCGGCCCAATGTAGCCCCGGGCATCGCCCGGGGCGGATGAGCCGTGGTGTTCTCGCACAGCACAGTGAACGGCCCGCGCGCCTTATCCCGCGAAGCGGCGCGATAGATTTGAACGCGAAGCCGCCATGGTATTGTCGCCCCCGGAATGACCCAAGCCCCCTTCGAGTCGCCTCAGAGCAGACTCACACCCTATCAGCGCCGGCTGCTGATCTTTCTCAGCGTTGCGACGTTCTTTGAGGGGTACGATTTTTTGGCGTTGGCGCAGGTGTTGCCCGCGCTGCGGGCGAGTTTTGAGATCGGGAAGGTGAGTGCCGGTATTTTGTTCACGGTGGTGAACGCGGGCACGGTGATCGCGTACGTGTTGGTGCGCAAGGCCGACCAATGGGGCAGGCGACGCGTGCTCGCGACGACGATCGCCGGTTATGCGGTGTTCACCGGGCTCAGTGGGCTGGCGCCCAATGTGTACGCCTTCGGGCTTTTGCAGCTGTGCGCGCGCATTTTTCTGATCGCGGAGTACGCCACCAGCATGGTGGTGGCCTCCGAAGAGTTCCCCGCTGCACGACGCGGCATGGCTCTGGGCGTGATTCAGACATTTTCTAGCCTGGGGGCGATTGTGTGCGCCGGGGTGGTGCCGAAGCTCGTGGAGACGAGTTACGGCTGGCGCAGTGTGTACTTCGTGGGTTTGCTGCCGTTGGTGATCTTGGCCTACGCGCGGCGCAGTTTGCGCGAAACGGAGCGCTTCACTGCGCAAGCCGCTGCCAAAGCCCACGATCCCCATCGTTTCTTTCAAATCCTTCGCGGGCCGTATCGCACGCGCGTGCTGCAGCTCGGTGCGATTTGGTTCCTCAGTTACCTGACGATGCAGAACGCCATTTCGTTCTGGAAGGATTACGCCCTGACCGAGGCAGGGCTCACTGAAGCCCAAGCGGGCCGCGCCATCGCGCTCGGCGCTGTCGTGTCGCTGCCGCTGTTGGCCGGCACCGGAAAATTGCTCGATGTGCTCGGACGCAGACACGGTGCGGCACTGGTGTTCGGTTTGGGATCCCTAGGTGTATTCGGTTGCTACTCTGCAAGCGCGATGCCCGTGCTCGTCGTGTCG
>DATJEQ010000108.1:0-11067 GCA_035496495.1 Polyangiaceae bacterium | reverse complement strand
TCGGACACCGCCCAGTGGGTGCACGCGGCGATGACTTGGGACAGCGCGACCACGACGCTGCGCACGTACGTCAATGGAGCGCTGCGCATCACGACCACCTCGCCCGACAACAAACCGCTCATCACAACAGATTCGCCGTTCTACATGGGATGTAACCCGCCCTATTACGGGTGCTTCAGCGGTTTGGTTGATGAACTGCGCATCTGGAATGTAAGGCGCACCGATGCCGAGATCATGACGCACTTCGACAAGGCTCTTGTCGGTAACGAGACGGGTCTCGTTGGCTACTGGAAATTCGACGAGATGCCCGGCGCGCTCACGGCAACCGACTCGGTGACCACAGCCGGGCACACGCCGCACCCCGGCACCCTCATGGCGGCAACCCCTCCCGAAGTCCCCACCTTCGTAACTGCCGATCCACTGCCGCCCGTGGCGTGTCCGTGACTCGAATTCGGAAAACTTTACCGATTCAATCGGTCGGCGTGGAAGCTTGTCTGTTCACCAATCCGGTCAGGCTGGCGATCGTGGCTACGAGTTCGCCGGGCTGGACGGGCTTGGCGATGTGAGCCTGGAAGCCGGCGCGCAGCGCTTTAGTCCGGTCGTCGGGGCTCGCATGAGCCGTCAATGCGATGGCAGGGATCCGCTCTTCCGCTTCAGAATTCTGCCGACGAATGCGCTGGATGAGCTCGTAACCGTCGATCTCCGGTAGTCCGACATCACTTACCACGATGTGTGGACGATCACGTTTCAGCAGCTCGAGCGCCTCGGGGGCCGAGCTCGCGACTACGACAGTGGCTTGATGTTGTTCCAAAAGGGTGCGCAACACCTCCTGGTTGTCGACTTCGTCCTCGACAAGCAGCACCTTGATCTGCTGCAGCTGTCGATCCTGATCGGGCTCCGTACCCTTCGCTGCTGGTCCGGTGCGCAGCGCTCGAACCGGAAGCGCCAGAGTAAAGGTCGCCCCCTGGCCCTCGCCGGCGCTCTCGACTCTTACGTGGCCGCCATGCAGCTCTGCCAACTGCTTGACGATCGCAAGCCCCAAGCCAAGACCACCGGAGCGCCGACTGAGGGTCACGTCCACCTGACGGAATCGGTCGAACAAAAAGGGCAGGAACTCCGCGGCAATCCCGATGCCGTTGTCGGACACACTGATCTCGACGTGCGAGCCCGCTCGCCCCAATTTGACCATCACGCGACCGCCTTGAGGCGTGAACTTGATTGCGTTCGAGAGCAAGTTCCAAACGCACTGCTGAAGGCGTGTCGGGTCGCCGGTGCTGGCGGCCACCGATGGATCCAGGGTGCAATCGACGGAGATCCCTTTGGCATCAGCTGCAGGTCGGGTCGTTTCGACGGCGGTCTTGATCAGCGCGATAAGATCGACGTCGCTGACGTCGAGTCGCAGCTTGCCGGAGATGATGCGGCTCATATCGAGCAAATCCGCGACGACTTTCTCTTGAGCGCGCGCGTTGCGCTCGATCACTTCGATCCCTTTAGAGATTGTCTCTAGATCTTGCGGTTTGCCCTTCAAGATGTGGGTCCAACCCATGATCGCGTTGAGCGGCGTGCGCAGTTCGTGCGAAATCATGGCGACGAACTCATCCTTGCTGCGATTTGCGTGTTCGGCCTCATTTCTTGCTGCACGTTCTGCTTCGAGCAGGCGCTCGCGTTCTTTCACTGCGTTGCGCCGCTCGGCTTCGGTGCGCCGCCGTTCCGAGATGTCGCGAAATACCAGAACTACGCCACGGATCTCGTCCTTTCCGCCAAGGATTGGTGCGCCGCTATCGTCAATGGGGCGCTCGCTCCCATCCTTGGAAATTAGCACTGTGCCATTTGCCAAACCAGCGACAGTTCCAAGGCGCAGGACGCGCGCCACAGGGCTCTCGACGACCTGACGCGTTTGTTCGCTGATGATATGAAACACCTCGTCGCACAACCGCCCCCGCGCGTCCGCGCCCGTCCAGCCAGTCAAACGCTCGGCGACCGGGTTTAAGAAGGCGACGCGCCCCTCCGCGTCCGTTGCGATGACTCCATCGCCAATGCTCACCAGCGTTCGGCTCAGCCATTCACGCTCGGCAGCAATGGTTTCGGCAGTGCGCTTTCGATCAGAGATGTCGCGCGCGATCTTCGAGGCGCCAATGATTTCGCCGAAGCTATCCCGAACGGGAGAGACCGTCAGCGAAACGTCGATACGGCGCCCGTCTTTAGCCAGACGCACGGTCTCGAAGTGGTCGATGCGCTCGCCGCGTCGCAGCCGCTGCAGGATTTCGATTTCTTCACCCTGGTGCTCTGGGGGGATCAGGATCGAAATAGGTTTGCCCATAACCTCGTGCGCCGCGTAACCATACAAACGCTGAGCTCCTGTATTCCAGGATTGGATGATGCCATCGAGGCTCTTGGTAATGATCGCGTCGTCCGACGAGGCGACAACAGAAGCCAAAAAGTACTGTGCGTCGCGCAAGGAGCGCGCGGCGCGAGCCAGTGCAACCATGCCGGCCGTTACCGCCAGGAAGACGGGGATCGTAGCGTAGTACCCGGGCTCCCATTGAGGTACGACGAATTCCCAAGCGGAGATGAGCGACAAGACGATTGCTAAGATCGTTGGCCCGACTCCACCGTACCAAGCCAGCCAGAGAATCGGTAGAAAGTAGAAGGCGTACGGCGCTCTGCCGTGAAGCAGCGACTCAAGGGGCATGCGCAGCAGCGTGGCAGCGATCACACCCAGCACCGCGAAGCTGTAGGGCTTTGCGGATCGAACCAGACGATAAACGGATGAGGTTGCCATGTGCGTCACGCAATGGCGATTCGTGGGTAATTGCCGACGCATTTGTAGACGCAAGCCGTGTGCCACATCTGTTTTCGCTGATTTTCCAGTCATCAACGCGCTGCAACGTAAAGGTTGTTATCGGGGGTCGCTCCTCGCTTTCCCACATGAGGCTTATTGCCTCACCGGCTAGGTGCGCTATCAATCGGCGGCGCCCCTCGTGTTCCTGATTACCTGCCAGCGTCGTGATCGTGCCGCGCGCGTCCTTGTCGCGTGTGTTTTGAGTTTTGTCGCGTGCGACGGCTCCAACCTTCAGCATCACGCGACGCTCGATGCAGGTCAGGTTCCCGACGCACACGCTGAGCCTGCGGCTCCTTGCTTCGTGCCACAGGTGAGTGATCCTGATTTCGCGACCATGACGGCATGGTCAGTGAATGATGGGGTGACGGTTACTCCCGGCGCTCTGACGTTTTCGGTGGCGGGGATTTGCGCCCACAAACCGGTGACGCAGAAGGTGCTGATGCCGCCGCTCTCCTGTGCACGGCCACTCACGATGACCGTGGACACCACGCCCAATGATCTCGACCGTGTGAACTTCGTGCTCGGATTTGGGGGCCACTGGTACCCGCAGCTATTCGCGGGTAATCCGCGCTGGACGTTTTGCTTGGGCGCAAGCGCGTCCGACGGAATGCAGACGCTGGCTTTCGGTGGTGCGGTCAATCCGGGGTTCTGCCCAGTCGTTTCTGGCGCCATGAACTCGATCACGTTCCACCACCTCTCGATCGAGGAGGATCTTGATCACGCCTGTCCCCTGCCGGGAACAATCAGGAACGGCGATTTCGAATCGGGCGCTGCGCCCTGGATGCTCAACACTGGGAATGGTATCGCCGAACTCGCGCCAGGGCAGGGAGAGGGGGACTCAGTGGGGGCTCGCGTGGCAACTGATCGCCCGTGCACGAAACCATCCATTCGCGGCGTCATCTCGTTGCCTTCGAGCGCGATGGTGCCGAATCCGGCGCTGCGGATCTGGTCGAATGGTCCCGTCAATTCCGTTGCGTCCGTCCGCATTGGGCCCCGCCCGCCCGATTATCTTTTAGGGGCGACTTACCTCCCGGGTCAGGGTAGCCCGGCCGTTTCCAATATCTGCATTCCGCGCTGGGCCCAAGGCACGGCCCAACAATTCGAACTTGCGTTGGCTCCCACGGAATACACCGAGAAGTGCGCGGCGCCGCGAGTGCAAGAGTTTCTTTTCGACGGCCTGTCCTTTGTGACGGATCCCGCGTGCGCCGCGGATGCCAATGTGTTCGATCCTGGCTTCGAGCACGCAGCCGATCGATCGAACAACACTGCATTCTGGGCCCTGCAGCGCTATTCCGACAATTCCGCTTCCGACGTTGAACTCGTCGTCGATCCCACACTCGCCTACAGCGGCAAAGTGGCCGCCCGATTCACCGGATCATCCCCTTGCCCAATCGTGAACCTGTCGGGCGGCGTCACGATGCCAACGCCCGTGGGTGCAAGCGGTCCAGCACTGAAGTTCTGGTATGACGCAAGCAAGGCTTCTCACCTCGGACTCAAGGCCACACTGGGGTCGTTGGCATCTGCCATCCCACTCCCTGCGACAACCGGCTGGAAGCAAGTGACCGCCTGCCTCGACTCGCGCATGGCCACGCGCCCCGAGCTTTTGACTTTTTCGCTCGAAAGCAAAGACGGCGGCGGAACCTGCGCCGATACCTTTCCAACCGAGACTGTCCTGCTCGACGACATCGAGCTGACAGTCGATCCAAACTGCCCTGCTGGGTGACCGTCGCGAGCACCCAACCGCCGGTTAGAGCCCAGAAGCGGGCACAGCCTACCTGCCACGTGCTTGTTGCGAAGCGCCTCGTTGCGCGGGCTGGCACCCGGAATGGCCGCATTGGCATTGTTGGTTCCTGCCACTTGCGCCCCGCTCCGACGCTTCTGCGCATTCCTCGCTGCAGAAGCGCTTGCCGCCGCGCTGGACACTCGTGTTCGTACAGTTGCAACCCTCATGTTGACATCCCATGGCGTTCTCCTTTGTCTGGCACTGGCCGCTCCCCCGTGCACGAGACGTGCCACGCGGCAACGCGCAGCTGCCTTTTCAAGAGACGAACGCGGCAGTGCCGATCAGAGAGTGGGGCAAAAGGTGCCCATTGAGAACCAACGCCTCATTGGGCAGGGGTGATCAGCGGAACGAGCGCATCCAGCTTCTGCTTATCGACCGTTTGCCAGTCGTCGAGCAGCAATCCACCGGTGTCGCCGGAATTCGGATTGAGACACCAAAAGGCGAAGCCTAAGTCGCGCGCTTTCAGGTAATCGACCAATGTGGTCAACCATTGTCGATCTGCCGCAGTATCCAAGCGGGTACCGAAGGCGCTCAAATACACGGGGGCAATTGCGTCGCGGGCCAAATAGCCCCACAGTGAATCCCATGTGGCGGCTAGATTTTGCGGATAATCGGCCGCATCGAACCACGATTGATGCGCCACTGATGCCGAAAAATCGTGCGCCGTGTACACGACGCGGTGAGCGACAGCGAGCGTCACTGGATCTTGCCTTGCTGCGCTGAGATTCTCACCCCCAAAAGCTGCGATTTGCCCCACCGTTTCGATGCCGGGTACGAAGATCAGCAGACCTGAATTCACAGCGAGAATGGCGTTGCCCGCGCGCTCAGCGGCAGCGCGCCAATCGTTGGCAGAGTTGTCACCCCAGGTAGACGGATCGCTGGGTCCGTCGTGCAACTCGAAGCCAATCACTGTGGGGTCGCCCTGATAGCGCTGTGCGAGGATCACCCAGTCGTCGATCCAACGCTGCTCGTCGTAGCGCGCGCTGTACCACAGGGCACTCGGTGCACTCGCGTCGGGGTGATGGCGATCCAAGATCACTCGCAGATCGCGCGCGCGCGCTTGGTCGATCAGACGATCCAAGATTTCGAGACCCGTGAGGCCTTCCAGCTCTGGGTTCTTGTTGAAATCGATGCTGTTCGGCGTGCTGGCGGCATCGAACAACTGATTGCTGAAAGGAACGCGGATTGAATTGAAGCCCAACGCCGCGATCTGATCCAAAAATGATTCCAGCGAACGGGTCCAAAGGCCGTGCAGCGCGTAGTTGCCCGTTTCCAGGCCGAACCAATTGATGCCCACCAGGTGCACGGCGTTGCCGCTGGCATCGACAATTTGGGCGCCCGCGGTGTGGAACGCGCCACTGTCGGCAGGCAATGGGTTGCTTGGAGGCGGAAACATCACTGCCGGCGCGCCGGCTGCGGGCAGTGTGACCGCGTCGACCTGGGCCTTGTCACAGGCCATCGTCAATACGAGCAACGACAGCAGACCACTGCGAGCTAGAATGCGACTTAGAACGTCCATGAGAGCCCCAGGTTAGCACCAAACGCGGGAGCACCGATCCGCCCAGCCTGCTCATTGGCGATGCGAATTGCTACTTCCGGCAAGAACCACATCAGTTGCGGGTCGACGAACAGACCGAACCGCGGCGTGATCATTGCCTGCAAGCCCACGCCTATTTGCAACGTGCCCCCGGTCGCGGTCTTGTCGTGGGCAAGCGCTGGAGCGGAGGCTTCGCCATGTACCGGCAGCACATAGCCACCGAAGCCCAGCGAGCCGTACAGCCGCATTGTGCGTTGAACGGGAACGGATGCTACAACGTCCAGCTGCCCGAGCAGCGGCCGCACCATGGCGGAGCCCTGGGCTTCGCTTAAACGCCCGCCCAGGATCGGTGCGGCGAGCGTCAGACGCCCTTTGACGTCAAGCGTGCCCGCAGAGATGCGCAGTGCGGGGCCTAAGTGGGGCGTAAACCCATTCAAACCGAATAACCCCACTGCGCCGAGATCGAGCGCACCCTGAATAGCACTTTGATCGCTAGGCGATTCAGTTGGTCTGGGTGGGGCTGGTCTGCGGGGTTGTTTGGGCGCAGGGGGCGGCTGTGAAGCGTGTGCCGCCTGTGTCTCCAGCAAACTGGCCCTCAGCAGCTCGACCGTGCGCACCGCGAGGATCGATGCGGCCTGCGAGGTCTGCGCGATGTCGATGCGGCGTACGGTGGTCTTGGCCGTGACGCGATCGGCAACCCAGATGTCAGCGCTGGTTCCGGCACTCGCGAGCACGATGGTGGCCACTGGCGTGGGCCCCGGGCGAGCTTGCTGTGCAACGCGGTCCAGCTGATCGCGCGGAGCCAAGTTCGCGTCACCTTCGACAATTTCGACATCAAAACCCGCTGCTTCGAGTTCGGCACGAATGCGCGTGGGCGCTTCTGCGAGTTCACTGTTGTCGGCGCTCGGCTGCACCAAGACGACGCGCGGTCGCGACGTGACGACGGTTTGTGCCGTGTGCACTTCAGTCTGCGCCCGGCTGAACGATGCCCAGCAGGTTGCGCAAACGATCAAACGACACAAGAACGACGGGCCCAGGGACGAGCGACGCAGCAGTGCCGCAGGGGATCTCATGGAGCCGAAAGGATCTGTTGCGCAACACGCGCGTAAGGTCCATCCGGAAAGCGACGCAAGTAGCTTCGAGCGCTGTCGCGGGCCGCCGCAGCCCCCGCTGTGCGCTCCAGGAGTACCAAACGTCGCCCGAGGGCTTCAGCCGCAAACGCCCCCTGCGGGGCCTCGCTCAGATAAGTATTGTACCAGGTGAGCGCGCCAGTGGAGTCATGCCGTTGATCTTCTGCGATGCGACCCATCAAGAACGCGGCGGCGCGAGCTGACGACGAGGCGGCAAATCGGTTGCGCTGGGCGGTAAGTGCCTGCTGGGCCAACTGGACGTTGCTGGTGTAGCGGGCCGCGTCGGCCAAGGCGACGAGATCGGGCAGGGGAGCTTGGGTCAGCACGCCGGGCACACCACGCGCCTGTGCGGCTCCAAGCACACCCGCGAAGTCACCCGCGGCGACCCGCTTACTCCAAGTGTCGGAGTTGGCGGAAGGGATGGTGCTGCTGGCTGGTGCCTGAATCTGCGAATAGTCGGGCTCTGACTGTGCCGCTGGGGGCTCTGCGCCGGCCGGCGCATTGGTGCCGTCCATTGGCTCCAATGCAAAACGCTCGTCCTTAGCCGTGGCGACCAAACGCTGCCCCGCGCGCACGGCAATGCCTTCCTGCTTTCCGGAAGATTGCACCAGCACCGAGCCTTCCGTGACCACCACTTGCAGTTGTTCTTCTTCAGTGCGCCAATCCACCGTGAAACGAGTGCCGGTGACGAGCACCTTGTACGGGCCGGCCGCAAAAGACCAATGCGTGTTCGGTCGATGCACGACGTGAAGCGCCGCGTGACCGCGTTCCAAGACCAATTGCGCGCCGCTGGCGCTGGTGCTCGCCACACGGGCGCGTCCCCCGGCATTGAGTTGCAGCTCGCTGCCGTCACTGAAGCGCACTGCGGCGTTGGGGCCTGAAACTGGCGGCTGTAGGTATTCGCCCTGGGCCAGCTTGGGGTCGACCTCGAAGCTCAGCGGCGCAGGTGCTGAAGCACGCAAGAACAGGAACAGGGCGATGCTGGTTAACGCGGCTGCAGCGGCTAGCCCCAGCCAAATCCCACGCTGGGCGCGCTTGGAACCACCGCTCAGGTGTTCCAGCGCGGTGCGCAGCCGACGCTTGCCCGCTTGGTGCGCGATATCGGAAGCCTGATCGGAGAAGCCGTTGCGCGCAAGTTCGCCCAAATCGTTCAACGCTCGTTCGCGCCCGCTCGAAGAAAGATCGCGTTCAGCTGCCATGGCGATCTCCTTCCGTGGTTTGGTTCAGGTATTCGGCCAAGCGCTCATCACGCCGGGCCAAAGTGTGCACACGGCGATCGGCAAGCGTCAGCTTGCGCTTCACCGTGGCCAGGGAAACGTCAAGCGCGGCGGCCACCTCTTTCAGATCCATGCCTTCGATATGGCGCAATGAAAACAGCAACCGGGTTTGGGGGTCCACTCGATCGAGTACTTGATACAAGCGTTGCAACGCTTCACGACCGTCGTCGTCACGAGTGGGGGCGGGCGGTTCGGGTGGAGCGTCGGTGGTGAACAAGCCGACCCAGCGCCGTACGCGCCGACGTCGCAACTCCGTCATTGCGACCTTCACTGCGATGCCAATCAAAAAGCCGCGAAGCGCCGCCGGATCGCGGAGCGTGGTAACGCTCTGCACAAAGCGCAAGAACACATCCTGCAGCAGATCTTCCACGCCGTCCTGACCCACGCAGCGCCGCAACAGACCGCGAACTTGCGGCGCGAAGCGATCCCACACCACGTCGATAGCGTGTTGATCGAGCGTTGCAGCGGCCTGGGCCAACGTAGCGTCATCCGCTTGTTCCAAATCAGGCGGCTTCACCAAATAGGCGACAGGTGCAAGACGCATGGCGGGCAATGGGATAGGCGCTTGGGTGCGGTCAGACGGCTCACATTTCTTTTCTGAGCCTCGCTGGAGCCGTTAGGCGACCTAGCCTTACATGTTCTGGCGCACTGTATTTTCCAGCCTGGAGTTATCTGACGCGGAGTTTTCGCGAACGGAGTTCCCCTACTGGATTTTTGCAGCCCTTCTGACCTTAGGAATGTTGAGTGTACTACCCGGTTGCAGCAGCCGGTTGCAGGAGCCGGGAGCGGCAGAAAGCATAGGCGGCGCTGCTGGCTCCGGGGTGGCAAGCGACCCGGCTCAAGCCCTCGGGCAAGGGGGCAGCGCGGCCGGCGGCGCATCCAGCGCGCCAACCAGCGCCGTCAGCAATGAACCTCCCGCCGGGCCGCAGGTGGTGAACAACCCCGCGCTGTGCGATCCATCGACGCTTCAAATCGGGCCCGCGCCGCTGCGCCGCCTATCGCGCATCGAATACAACAATGCCATGCGCGATCTGTTGGGTGACACCACGCATCCCGCAGCCACCTTCGTTGCGGAAGAGAAAGTACTCGGATTTTCCAGCAACTCACTGACACCCGTCACTGAAGTGATCAACGAGCAGTACTTGGATGCTGCGCTGCAAATTGCCGAGCGAGCATTGCCGAATTTGGCTCAACGCTGGCCGTGCGTGGCTCAGGGAGGAGGGGAAGCCTGTGCCCGAACAGTGCTGCACGACTTAGCGCGCCAAGCCTATCGCGGTGCCCTGGATTCCACTGAAGAGGATCGTTTGGTTGCATTGTATCGCAGTACAGCAACTGCGCTCGACGATTCGGCGGGCTTGCAAGCGGGCATTGCCGCCGTGCTCACATCGCCCCGCTTCCTCTACGTGCTTGAGCTGGGTGCTGCGGGAGCCACGGACGCTGTGGTGCCGTTGTCGCAATACGAAGTGGCGGCGCGCTTGGCCTTCTTCTTGTGGCGGTCGCTGCCTGATGAGATGGCTCTGGCCGCGGCGGATCGCGGCGAACTTGCAACTCCTGAACAAGTGGAAGCTCAAGCGCGTCGCATGTTCGATGATGCGCGTGCGAACGATGCTCTCGATGATTTCGTGACTCAATGGATGCAGATCGAGAACATGAGCGCCTTGAGCAAGAGCAGTACGGTTTACCCCGAATTCTCTGACCAGCTGAAACAGAGCATGCTGCAAGAAACACTCAGCTTTTATCGCGAGACGGTGCGCGGAACTCCTGGGGATGTGGCAACGCTGCTGACCGCGTCGCACTCGTATATCAATCGTCAGCTCGCACAGTATTACGGCGTCGGCTCCAACGCGCCCGATGACACCAGCTTCGTATTGACGGAGCTCAACTCCGATCCAAATAATCTGCACCGCGCGGGGTTGCTCACTCAAGGCAGCGTGCTCGCGATGCACGCGCATCCCACACGTGCCTCCCCTGTACACCGCGGCAAGTTGGTGCGCGAGCAACTGTTGTGTCAGCCGCTGCCGCCTCCGCCGCCCAACGTCAAGAACACTCTGCCCGAGGACAACATGGGTTCGGCAACACGCGATGTGTTTTCGCAGCACGCGACGGATCCGGCATGCGCTGGCTGCCATCGCTTGATGGATCCTATTGGCTTCGGCTTTGGGCATTACGACGGCATGGGCAAGTACTTGGACAACGAGGGCGGCCTGGTCATCGACGCCAAGGGTGAAGTACTAGGCGCTGGCGCCTCGCTCGATGGGCCTTTCGAGGGCGCGGTGGAACTCGCCAATAAACTCACCACCAGCGGTTTGGTGGAGCCGTGTTTTGCGGTGCAATTGACGCGCTACGCATTCGGGCGTGCAGAAACGATGAGTGACGCGTGCTCGTTACAAGATACGTACGCGAAGTTTGTCGCCAGCGGTTTCCAGGTGCGCGATCTGATGGCGGCGATCGCGCGCAGCGATTCATTCAGAATGCGGCGACGCGTAGACGCAGGAATG
>DATJEQ010000107.1:0-3304 GCA_035496495.1 Polyangiaceae bacterium | reverse complement strand
CCCACGCACCAACCGTTGCGCAGCGCGGTGAACATTGTGCCCTCGGCATGCTCGAAGAACGGGTTCTTACGGCTGAGCCTGGTTTTGATGTCCATGTCGAGTGGACGCACGTAATTGGGGTCGTCGCGGTAAATGTAATCGACGACATTGAGGAAACCGCGGATGTCTCCTCCGATCTTGGTTTCGGCAATGTCCACAGTCATGAGGGAAGGCAGCTAACGCCAAAGGCGCCCGCGAAGTCAATCGCCGGGCGTTTTGAGCTGGGAAAACGAACGAAGCGCGCAACTACTTGATTACACCGAACTTTTTACCCGCCTGGTAGATGGCTTCCAAGCCGCGGTCCAGGTGGTGGCGCTCATGGGTGGCCATGTAACTGGTGCGCAGCATGGCGCTCTTGGGCGGAACACCTGGGGAAATGAAGGGGTTGGTGTACACGCCGTGCACTTCCAGAAGCTCGCGCCACATCATCAACGTGCGCAAATCTTGGCGAATGTAGATGGGAATCACAGCCGTTTCCGTGTGGCCCAGATCGAAGCCCATCTTGCGCAACTCGGTACGCATGTAAGTGAAATTCTCGCGCAGCTTGTCAATGCGCCAGCTCTCCTCCTGCATCACATCGAAAGCAGCCATGGCGGCGGCGACACAAGGCGGCGCTGCGCTAGCGGCGAACATGAACGACGGCGCGAAGTGGCGAATGTAATCGAGCACTTTGGCTTCGCCCACGAGCCAGCCTCCGATGCTGGCCATGGACTTGCTGAACGTACCTCCGATCAAATCGACTTCCTTCTCTAAACCGAAATGGTGGGCGGTGCCGCGACCGACAGGGCCAATCACGCCCAGCGCATGGGCGTCGTCGACCATCAGCCGCGCCTTGTACTTCTTCACCACGGGGACGATTTGATCGAGCTTGGCAATTTCGCCTTCGGCGCTGAACACGCCGTCCGTCAACACCAGCGCGCCTTCCGAATCGTCCAGCTTCTCCAGTGCGCGTTCGAGCGATTCCGCGTCGTTGTGTTTGTAGCGGATCAGCTGAGTGCCGTTGGTTTGACCCAAGCGCACACCATCGTACAGCGACGCGTGCACATTGCGATCAATCACAGCGTAGGTTTTCTTATTCGACAAGAGCGCTGAGCAGGTCGCGATATTGACCTGATATCCCGTGGTAAAAACCAACGCGGATTCCTTGCCAAAGAACGCTGCCAGCTTTTCCTCAAACTCGTTGTGCAGCTTCATCGAACCGTTCACCAAACGCGACCCGGTCATGCTGGTGCCGAAGCGATCGATGGCGGCCTTGGCAGCTTCGCGGACTTTTGGGTGCGTGGTGAGGCCCAGGTAATTGTTTGAACCGAACATCACGACGCGTTTGCCGTCGATCACCGCCTCGGGGCCGTCGTTGTAATCGAGCGGACGAAAGAAAGGGTACATGCCCATCTTGCGGGCATTGTCAGCCGTCTTGAATTGGTAACATTTCTCGAATACGTCCTTGCCGCCCATACCGGCAAGACTGGTGCGGTTCTTGATCGATTCGTCGAGATCGTCAGATTGCGTGGCGGGGCTGACCTTCGGACGCGATTCAGAAGACGGTTCGGAATCTGCGGTATCTGCTCGCAACGCCGCGCTGCCGTTGGTGCTGCCATTAGTTGCGCCGTTGATCTTTGCTTTTGCGTTCGCGCCGTTGGGACCCGTGGGTGCGGAAACGCCGATGTGGTCGTCAAGCGCGGGATCAATGTTGGGCAACTCCTGCCCGTCGCGCAGGATTTTCAAAGCCATTTTCATGCGCGAACGCGCATCCATCAATCCCTCCGCCGCTTTCATCACGCGGTCATCGGAAACCCAGCGCATGACCTGAGGTGAAAGGATGATCTTCTTGCCGCGTTTGACGATTCTTCTCGCGAGGCCCATTGGCGCTGCTCCCATGTCTGGTAGGGCGGAAATCCGCATTGCTTGGTCGCCGCGCTATACCTCGCCCGGAAAGATTCGCTAGCGCGTAACGCGCTTCGCACTCGCGTTTTTGCCCGGAATTTCCGCTGCTACCGTGCAGCGCACGCACGCGCTGTGGCCAGAGCGTACGCGTTACGCCGTTATTGCTGACAAAAGTGCCCATGCCTCAAGTGGTCTGGCCACTTTCTCGTGAGGCTGGCTCTGGGGTTTTCGCGAGCAATTCGCTCAAGCGACAGTCGGGATTTTTGAGTGGTGTGGCCACTGCTCTTCGAGTTCGTCGGGCAACTCAATGCGCTCCAGGTAAAGGCCTTCTGCCGGCGCAGTGACCCCCAAATCCTCGCGATCTCCGCTGTGCAGCGCGCGTGCGACCGCGCCCGGTGCGAGCCGAGCGCGACCGACATCCACCAAGGTGCCAACGATGATACGCACCATGTGAAACAAGAAGCGATTGCCCACTACCTCAATGGCGAGCAGGCGCGGCTCGCGCTCGTCAGTGACCAGCGCCGCGCGTTCGAGTGTGCGTCGCGTGTTCACGCGCGGATCGGAAGCCCCACGGAATGCTTTGAAATCGTGCTCGCCAAGCAGCGCGTTGGCTTCCTCCTGCATCAATGCGTGCGACAGCGGATCGAAGATCCGCCAGGCTCTGTCGGCATAGAATGGGTCACGCACTGAGCCCTGCAAGATCAAATAGCGGTACAGCTTACGAATCGCGCGTTTACTCGGATCGAAGCCGGCCTTGGCCCGCGCTGCGTTGACCACGGAAACCTCGGGGGGCAATTGACCGCTCAAGCCTAAGAGCCAACCTCGCGGTGCGATCCGAGTCTCGGTATCGAATGCCACGACTTGCCCACGCGCGTGCACCCCTGAATCCGTGCGGCTGGCAATTCGCAGCCCGCGCAGGTTTGGATCCATCGTGCGGATCGCTTCTTTGAGCACTGCGCTGACGGTGCGCGCGTTGGTTTGCGGAGCAATGCCACTGAAGTGGCTGCCGTCATAGGCAACCGTGAGAACAATGCTGTGGGCGCTGCTAGTTTCCCCGGCACCATCCAATAGGGGGCCAGCCATCAAGGGGGCTTGCCGATTTCAGTGAGGCAGCCGCGTTGCGCAAGCTCGTGGAGCTTCGCCTTCACGCCCCCGTCGATATTCGCAATGTTGTACAAAGGCACATCGGTGTCCGGGCAGCCGGTGATCTGCTTGCCGTCGTCGCTGCATGCCCAGACGAGCAACGCGCTGGCACCCGCTGCAATGAGTAGGGCAAGCGCGGCGGAAGGGCGAGCCTTGGCAAGCATGGCGCAATGTTCGTCGCATTGGCCCCTGCGGCGCAACCCCCTTTGTGTGCCCGCTGCGAGGCAATGATAAAACG
>DATJEQ010000106.1:0-10434 GCA_035496495.1 Polyangiaceae bacterium | reverse complement strand
GGAACGAGCGCACGAGCTCTGTGAGCGTCACAAATCACTGCATCTGGGGCTAGTGGACGGTGCGGTGATGGCTGTTGCTGAGCGTCTCCAGGCAGGCGTCATCGCCACGCTCGATCTACGTCACTTCGGAGTGGTATCCCTCAAGGGGCGTCCGCGGCTGATCCCGCGAGATCTGTGAAGCCAACCCTCACGCTCTCGCACTACTTGGCAACCCTTGCCGTTAAAGGATTTGCCACGCACCCAGCGGCGCGCTGACGAAATAAATCAGCGCCAAGTGAGACACCGTGACGGCGATCAGGCGCTCGGTTTGCAGCGCGAGGAATGTCCACACCACGCCGCAGCCTAATGCGGCGAGCACCAAGAGCGGATTCGGGCCGGCTTGGGGGTCGCTCATTGTGAATACCGTGGGCAGTAAGCTGGCGGCGTAGAGCGCGGCGGCGAGGGGGAGCGCGCGCCTTCGACCCAGCTGCTCTTTGAGATCGTGTGCGATGAATCCGCGCCACACGATTTCTTCCATCAGGCCCACGGGCACAAGCAGCGCAGCTTGGGGCAGCGGACCCGGCAATGAATGCAGCAGCGCGTGGATCTGCCACGTCCACGCCTCACGCACGGAATCAGCGGGAATCAGCCGCGTTTTCACGAGCCACGCGGTGCCCAACAATGTGAAACCCAGCACGACACCCACCGAAAGATCACCGCTTTTGATGCTGAGGCGCTGGAGCAACACGCCTTCCTTGTGCAGGCGCACCAGGGCGTAAGTCGTGAGCAGGGCATAACCGATCAGCAGCGGCAGCCAACCGAGCGGCTGCAGTGCAGTTTGCGGGCGCAAGGACAGCGCGTTGCACACCGCCAGCACCAAGGCCACGACCAGGGCTCGCTTCATCTGTTCAATCCGCCGCGAGCAGCCTCACCAATTCGTCCAGGATGCGATCGGCCAGATCGCTCTTGTTGAGGCGTTGAAGGCGTTCGCTGCCGCCGTTCGAAATTAATTGGGCGCGATTGTCGTCCCGCCCCAGCGCCTCGGCGCCCGGATTGGCCACCACGAGATCCACCTTTTTGTAGGCCAATTTCTCACTGGCCCAGCGCGCCACTTCTTCGTCCGTTCCCGTTTCCACCGCGAAGCCAATCAACGCAGGGCGGCGGCCTTTGCGGCGGTTGCCCACTTCGGCCAATAGATCCGGGTTCGCGGTCAGCTCTAATGCGGTGGCCCCGCCCGAGCGTTTGAGTTTCGTTGGGCTCTGAGTGCGCGGGCGATGGTCAGCTACGGCGGCAGCCATGAGCAGCGCATCTGCTCCTTGCAGATCCTCGTGCAGGGCCCCCCACAGGTGGGTGCGCATTTCTTCGGCGCTGCGCACATCTGTGCGGCAGGCACCGGTGGGCGTGGGCAAGGCCGTGGGTCCGCTGATCAAGGTCACCAGCGCGCCACGCCACACCGCCCGCTCCGCCAATGCAAATCCCATTTTTCCCGTAGACCGATTGGCGATGAAGCGCACCGGGTCGATGTCTTCGAAGGTGGGGCCAGCGGTGATCACCAGGCGCTTGTGCTTCAGATCTTTCGGAGCGAGCGCCGCCTTGATCGCGCTGAGCATGGTTTCGGCTTCCACCATGCGGCCCATGCCGCGCTCGCCGGAGGCGACCTCGCCGTCGACAGGACCGATCAGTTGCACACGACCGTCCGTGGCCAGCGTCCGCACATTGCGCTGGGTTGCCGGGTGGCTCCACATAGAGGGGTGCATCGCGGGCGCGACCAGGACTGGGCACGTTGCGCTGAGCACCAGTGCCGTCACCAGATCATTGGCGCGACCTTGAGCAAAACGCGCCAAGCTGTCGGCCGTGGCCGGGAATACCACCACGAGGTCGCTTTGCTGGGCGAGCTCGACGTGCGGTTCGCCCACCCCGGTGAAGAGCTGGCTGTGAACTGCGCGATTGGTAATGCCGCCAAAAGTGGCCGGCCCAATCAACTGCTCAGCGCTTTGGGTCATCACTACTGAAACCACAGCACCTTCGCCCACCAGCAGCCGCGCGAGCAGTGCCGCTTTGTAGGCCGCGATGCTGCCCGTGACGCACAGCGCAATGTTGCGACCGTTGAGCAACGGCCGGGGAGCAATGGGGGGGTCGCCCTGAGTGTGGGTCACGGGTTCCTCGCTGGGGTCTTGGGCCGTTTATTCTTAGGCAGCTGCGACACGTAGCGGTTGTTGCGTTCGAAGTACCGCCAGGGCTTTGCCGCCCAACTTCCCGCGTAGGCAATCCCGATGCGCGTCGTGCGATCAATAGGCACTTTGGGGCCATCGAGCAAGTACAGGTGGCGGCCCACAGTCAGATCGTGCCCGTAATCCCGCTCAGAAATGCCTAAGGCTTGACACAATTTGCCAGGCCCGTTGCTGAGCAGTGGGGAATTGGCCTTCAATTGTCGTCGCTTCGCCATCAATTCGACGCCCCACAGCGGCTCAATCGCGCGGATGAGCACCGCTTCCGGTTTGCCCGGGGAATTGACAACCAAGTTGAAATGCCAATGCATTCCGTAGACAAAAAAGACGTACGCGTGCCCCGGGGGGCCAAACATCGCTTCGGTGCGCGCGGTGCGCCGGCCCCCAAAGCTGTGCGCCGCTCGGTCGAGCGGGCCGCGATACGCTTCCGCCTCGACGATGCGGCCGGCCAGAGTATGCTTTCCCAGCTCACAAACCAGCACTTTTCCGATCACATCCCGTGTGACCTGAAGCACCGGTCGCGCATAGAAACTACGCGGTAATACCCCTCGAATTTCAGAGTGGCTCACGGTTGGCCTCGCGTGCAAATACCATGCGGCGCGCCGGGTCTGGTAGATTGCGCGGGAGCTTCCGTAAGATGGCCCCCCCTCCCGAAACCGAACCGGCTGCAGCCCCTAAGGGAGGCTTTCAGCGGGTGTCGCGCCCGCAGGTGATCGGCCGCTACGCACTGTTCGACGAGATTGCGTCGGGCGGCATGGCCACGGTTCATTTGGGGCGCCTTGCCGGCTCAGCAGGGTTCTCGCGCACGATTGCGATCAAGCGATTGCACCCGCAGTTCGCCAAAGATCCGGAATTCGTGTCGATGTTCTTGGACGAGGCACGCTTGGCCTCGCGCATTCAGCACCCGAATGTAGTGGCGACGCTTGATGTGGTTGCCGACGGCGGCGAAGTTTTTTTGGTGATGGAGTATGTGGGTGGGGAAGCGCTGTCGAAGCTGATGCGCAACGCGTTCGAAGCCGGCAAACAGATCCCGGCGGATGTCGCAGTATCCATCGTGTGCGACATGCTGCACGGCTTGCACGCCGCGCATGAAGCCAAGAGCGAAAGTGGCGAGCCGCTTTCCATCGTGCACCGCGACGTTTCGCCGCAGAACGTGTTGGTCGGGCTCGACGGCATTGGGCGTGTCTTGGATTTCGGCATTGCTAAGGCCGCGATGCGCGCTCAGTCGACGCGTGAGGGTCAGGTCAAGGGCAAGCTCAGCTACATGTCGCCCGAACAGCTCAATGCCAAAGACATCGATCGCCGTGCGGATGTGTTCGCGGTGGGCGTGGTGGCTTGGGAAGCTTTATGCGGGCGCAGGCTGTTCGGCGGCGAGGATGCAGGGGAAATCTTCGGCAAGTTGCTCAGCGGGCCCATTGTGTCGCCCAATGAGGAACTCGAAAGGGCGCGCAAGCGCTTGGCACCCGCAGCCGTGAGCGACGCCGTGATCAAGGCGCTGGCCCGCGACCCCAATGATCGCTTCGCGACTGCTCGTGATTTTGCCATCGCGCTTGAAGCGGCCATTGTCGTCGCCCCGCCGCATCGTGTGGGCGAATGGGTTCAGGAATTTGGCGGCCCCGAGCTGATTGGCCGTCAGCGCATGGTGACGCAGATCGAGCGCTACTCATTCAATTTTAGCGATGAGTTCACGCCCAATCCGGTTTCAGTTGGCGCTGTGCCCAGCTCCGCTCACAGCGACGACGCCACGCAGCGCGACGTACGCCCCGCTCGTGCGACGACGCCCGGTGCGACGATGCCCGGTGCGACGATGCAGGTGCGCTCCACTGCTGCCCGCAGGCGCACAGTGATGATACTGGGGCTAGTGGCCTTGGGGGTTACGGTCTTTACGCTGTGGCCCCAAGGTGCTCCGCCCGAGCCACCGCCGCTTGAAGTGAGAGTTTCCAGACCCTTTGAGCCTCCGGCTCGCGCATTGCCGAGCGCTCAGCAAGCGACGCCCGCGCCCACTGCCGCTCCAGCCGCTGCGCCCAGCGTGTCCGCGAATTTGCCTATGCCTGCGGCCAGCTCTGCCAAGTTGTTGCGCGGTGTTTCACCAAAGCCGCACACGCCTCCCAAGAAGGATCCGTGTAATCCGCCGTGGCGCGTTGACAGTCGCGGCATTCGCCACCCCATTCCCGGTTGTTACTGATCTGCCGATTTACCTACCTGTGCCCACCTTGTAGGTGAAGCGTCGCGGCGCGCAACACAGCGGGATGCAGCAAAGAGTTGCCGGCCCAAAGGCAGAGGGTCAGAATCCCCGCCCAGTTTTCGCGCGCTCGGACATTATTGATGCTGATGCCACGGTTTCAGCGCTCGATCTGGAGCGCGCTCTTGTCGTTGTGTCTGGGGGTGTTTGGGGCGCCGGTGTGGGCACAAGCCGGCCCTTCGGGATCGCCTGCCGTTGAAAACAAGCAAACTGCAGGCAAACCGAGTGAGGCCAAGCCAGGCGAAACGACAGCTGCGTCAGTCGAAGCGGGCCCAGCGGAGAGCAGGCGCGTCGATGTGAAGACCGCGCACAAAACTGCGTGCGCCGCGGCATACGAGTCAGCGCAAGAGGCGCGCCTTGGCAATCACCTGCTGGAAGCCAAGAAACATTTGACCATCTGCGCGCAATCGCAATGCCCCGCCTTCATTCGCGCAGATTGTGCACAGTGGTTCGAGCAAGTCGACGACGAGATCCCCGCAGTGGTGGTCAGTGCGCTCGATGCCAACGGCGACGAAGCGACCGAGGTCAAAGTCTACGTCGACGGCAAATTGGCGGCGGAACATCTGGACGGCACGCCGCTTGAGCTCGATCCAGGGGAGCACACCTTTCGCTTCGAACACGAGAACGATCCACCGTTGCAACAGACCACGCTGATTTTGGCCGGTGAAAAAACGCGCAAAATTGAAGCCAGCTGGTATTCGGGCAAACCGAATCAGGGAGGGGCGCAAGTCCAAGCGTCGCCCGGGCCGCTTCGACCTTACGCTTATGTGCTGGGGGGGATTGCCGGTGCGGGGCTGATCTCTTTTGGTGTGTTTGGCATTGTGGGGCGTCAGCAGGAAAAACAAGTGAAGGAAAAGTGCAACGCGGATCTGGTCAACTGCCCACTGAATGAAATCGATGCTGCGGAACGCAAACAGCGGATCGCGGATATTTCTCTCGCGGTCGCCGCGGTGACCGGAATCGCTGGTGCGACCTTGTTCATTCTCTCAGAGCCGAAGGAAGGCGCTGCGGGCCCACAAGTGAAAGTGGATTTGGGTATGTCGCCAGCGGGCGCAATGGCCCGCGTGCGCGGCTCGTTCTAGAACCCCGTTGTTGTTAGAAACCCCGTTGTTCTTAGAAACCTACGAGCTGCCCAACCTGAAAAACAGTGAAACTCACGGCATACGCCAGCGTGCCCATGTAGGCGAACATGAACAGCGGCCAGCGCCAGCTGCGCGTTTCGCGTCGCACAACGGCCAAAGTGCTCATGCATTGGCAAGCCAGAGCGAAGAAGAGCATCAAGCTCAGGCCCATTAGAGGCGTGTAGCGCGGTGAGCCATCGGCGCGCACATCGGCCTGGATCTTCTCGCGCAACGATCGATCGTCGTTCTTGCTGTCATCAAGACCGTACACCAGGCCCAAAGTGGAGACGAACACCTCGCGCGCGGCGAACGCGCCAACTAGACCAATCCCGATTTTCCAATCGAAGCCCAGGGGTTTCAATGCCGGTTCAATCGCCTTACCAAAGCGCCCGCCCAAGCTGTATTCAATGGGCGTCTTCGCCGCAGGCGCAGCCTGGGGCGTTTGAATGGATGCGCTTGCGACCGGGGCGGAGGGCACTGAGGTGGCCTGTGGCGCCTTGGGGAAACTGAGCAACACCCACAAGATCATGGTGCAGGCCAAAATCATGGTACCCGCTTCGCGTAAGAACGAGAGCGCTCGCTCAGCGGCCATACGCAACACCCCGCGCACTTTGGGCCTGCGGTAACGGGGCAGTTCCAGGATGAGCGGCACGCGCCGACCCTTCACCGCCGTACGCCCCAACACCGAAGCGGCGACCAGGCTCATCGTGGTGGAGAACAGATACATCGCGATCATGAGCAAGCCCTGCAGCGGAATGAACCCGAGCAGCCGGGAAGCAGGGAACAGGGTGACGATGATCAACGAATAAACCGGAAGCCGCGCGGAGCACGACATCAACGGCACCACCAGCATCGTGAGCAATCGATCGCGGCGGCGCTCCATGGTGCGCGTCGCCATGATCGCTGGAATGGCGCAGGCAAAGCCGCTCAACATGGGCACAAAAGCCCGCCCGTGAAGCCCCACTGAGCGCAGCACGCGATCCATCAAGTAAGCGACACGCGCCATGTAGCCCGAATCTTCCAGCAGGCCAATGAACACGAACAGCAACAAGATCTGCGGCAGGAACACCACCACGTTGCCCACACCCCCCAGCACGCCTTCCACCAGTGCGTCGCGCAGCACGCCGGCTGGCAGCAGATCAGTGGCAAGCGATTGCAGGAACGCAACGGAATCTTCCGTAACGGAAATGGCGGGCTGGGCCCAGGTGAACAGCGCTTGGAAGAGCAGCGTCATCACCGCGACGAAAATTGCAAACCCGTAAACCGGGTGGAGTAAAACGCGATCGATGCGATCGGTGAGCCGTTCCACTCGCGAAACGCTGGGGGCCTGGCTCTTGTAGATCGAGGGAAAATGCCGATCGATCCAGCCGTAGCGCGCGGTGATGATCTCGCGATCCCAATCGCGAGGATGCTCGGCCGCTCCGTCCTGATTCTTGGTTTCTTGCTGCAACGTGAGCACAGCCCGGCGCAAATCGATGGGAATCGCTTCCAGCTCGTCGTCAGTGTCAATGCTGGAGAGTGCCCAACGGGCAAGCGCGCGATCCCGCTCAATGCTGGTTCTCCAGGCTGCGGGTAGGTCTGCCACAATGCGATCCGCGTCCGCTTGAGTCAGGGCAGGGTAGTCGATGTGCAGCTTGGGGATTTGGGGGTGTTTGAGCGCTGCAAAAATGGCATCGCGCAATGGGTCAATCCCTTCGCCAGCGCGTGCGTTGGTGGCAACAACCGGCACGCCAAAGAGCGTGCTCAAGGTTTCCAAATTGGGCCGTTGATCATCGACTTCGTCAATCATGTTGACGATCATCAAGAGCGGAACTTGTAATTCGCACAGTTGCAACAACAGGTAGGCGTTGCGCGACAGTTGTCCCGCTTCCATCACCACGCACACCAAATTGGGTTGAGGGTTGCCACCGAAACCCAGCACGGCGTTGATGGCGATCTGTTCGTCAGTCGAGCGCCCACAGAGCGAGTAAGCCCCCGGTACATCGACAACGGTCGCGAGCAAGGGTGTGCGCTGCTCGTGGGTGGAGCTGGTTTCCAAGGTGCCGGAGCGGCGATCCACCGTGACACCCGGATAATTGCCGACGCGTGCACGCTGCCCGGTCAATGCATTGAACAGTGTCGTCTTTCCGACGTTGGGGTTGCCCACCAGCAGCACGAGCGGTGCCGCGTTTGCGACGAGTGGCGCAATGGGTTGAGCCTGTATTGGCCCGTCACTCGCCGGTGCAGCGCTCATCGCGCGGTCCGAGTCTGCGCGGACTTCGGGGCGACCAAGATGTTGTTCGCTTCTTTGCGACGAATGGACAGATTTGAACCGCGGCTTTCGATTTCAATTGGATCGCCCAACGGTGCCACGCGCAGCACGCGCGCCACCGTGCCAGGAATGAGCCCCAGCTCCATGATGCGCCTTCGGAACGCCCGCTCGCCGCCCACTTCTTGGACAACCACGGGCTGGGCGAGGGGGGCTTGATCGAGGGTCATGCACAATTTGTAGCGCAATTGATAATGGTTTTCAAATTCGTTCCAAGTTAACATGCGGCCTTTGGGCCGTTTTCTAAATCCGCTGAAATCATGGGTAACACTGCTAGCCTGATTCAACGATGCGACGAAGGGCCGCTCCTCCCATCACCGCTGTTATCGCGCTGTTAACCGCCCACTGTGGGGACGGGGACTCACACCCGCAGCCCGTTGTGATGCACGACGCTGCTGTGGTGCCCGCGCAAATTCAGCTCGGTTACTACTACAGCACCACCTACGATCCGTTCCAAGCGGGAGACGATTGCCCGATTTTTTACGGGCTCCAAGGCGGCAGTTGGACAATGCCCGCTGTGCGCATCCGCGGCTTGATCTCACCGGGCCGGTTTAACGCATCGCTGATCACCGAAGCCGGGGAGATGCTGGGCGCAATCAATCAGCGCCAGACGTTCAACACCCAAACCGATGGCTGGGCCGAAATCAAACGCCTGCCCATTCCCGCGCATCACGCCCCCCCCAACGACGACGCTCCCATCGATGATCTGTTCAATCAAAGAGCGACCTTGAGTATGAGCATCACCGACGAGGAAGGACATTCAGCCAGCGCCAGCGCAGACGTGGTGCTCGTCGACAATCCAATCTTGTAACATCGCCCCAAGGCCCCCTGGCGGAATGGCAGACGCGGAGGATTTAAAATCCTTTTCCGTAACAGGAGTCCCGGTTCGAGCCCGGGGGGGGCCACTGATTCAGCGCGACGGAGCTAGGCCGGCGGGGCACTGCGTTTGCGCGCGTAGAGCGAGGTGTTGGCTGCTCCCGGGTTTTCCATGCGGTCGAGGCGGGCTAGGACATCCGCGGTGAGGCGGTCCATTTTTTCGTGCAAGTGGGCGACTTCGAGTTCGGCTTTGAGGTTGATGTCGTATTCAATGTCGCTGCGCACGCGATCTTTGGCGACTTGGCGATTTTGGCTGAGCAGCACGAACACCGACAAGATGATCGCTTCGAGCGACACGGCCATCGTGAGCAGGCCGAATGGAAACGGATCGAACAGTGGGATGCCGAAGATCCCGTTGCCCACATTCATGATGATCCAGAAAAAGAAGACCACCACATGGATCATCAGGAAGGTAATGCTGCCGCTGAATTCCGCGATCCAATCCGCCGCTCGTTGAACGCGCGTGCGATGGTCCTGGATCTCGTCATTGACGTTGCGCGAGGCGGTGTGGCGTAAGAGCTCCACCGTTTTGCGCATCCGGGTGCCCATGGCGGCAAGCAAATCCAACGCGGCGTCGGGGTGCATGCGCAGCAAATGGTCCAGATCGTTCCGGTCCACGCGCAGCGCTTCCAGTTTGCGGGTGACCACCACCGAGGCTGTGCGCGGCCCGTTGTCGAGCAACGACAATTCACCAACGAAGTCGCCCGCGCACGCGGTCTCCAAGACGACGCGCCCACCCGTGTCGTCTTTGAAAAAAACTTCAACCTCGCCCTCGCGGATCACGAACATTGAGTCGCCCGGATCGCCATAGTTGAAGATGATGTCGCCTTCTTCGAAGTTCACGACGTCGAGCTCTTTGGCAAGGAACTGCCGCTCTTCTTCGTCGAGCTTCTGAAACAGCGAAACCTCAAGGAGCAGTTCCGCGTCAGGTGACTTGAGATCGCCGGCCATGACGCCAATTATTGCGGAGAATCCGCGAGGTAAGCAATGTCACAGTTGCTGGTGGTCCAATAGACGTTGCCGCCGTCGGCCGCGAGGGAGCTGGGCCAGGGCTGTTCGCGGGCGAGTAGCTGGGCGTGCGGGGGGCCATTGCCGTCGGAGGGGGCGAAGCCGCCTTTTTCGATGTAGTTGTTCTCGGCGAAGTAGGCGTAGTGCGGCGTGATGGCAAAGCCGGTGACGCCAAAGCCTTTGAGCGAATCGGAATAGATGAAATGGCCGTCGACTGTGGGATCGGCAACGCTCAAATCCGCGCGCCACACATTGCCTTCTTTAGCCCATGACAGAAAACCGTCCTTCACCACAATGGTGTCGAGCAGCGGAATGGGGTGCGAGCCAAAGATGACTTGCGGGCAGGTGTAGACCCCAGCGGCGGTGGGATCACACGCTGCGTTGAGATCGAAGATCTCCACCCAGGCATCGACGGTGGTCGTAAAATACAGCCGCTGATCGTCGGCAGCCAGCGACGTGGCGAAACCGCGCTCTGGCCCAGAGGTGAATCCCACTTGCTTCACGTCTGCCGCATGCGTCGCGCCGACGCTGGGGATCTTGTACAAGCGCGTGCCTGCCGCAAAGTACAACCACTGCGCGTCGGGTGAGAGCGCGATTGCTGAGATCGGCGGCTTCTCGCCGGCAATTTCAATCCCGGTGCCGCCATCCGCACTGGAAGAGAGCGGCGATGCA
>DATJEQ010000105.1:0-4839 GCA_035496495.1 Polyangiaceae bacterium | reverse complement strand
CCCTGTTGCGGGCTGGTACTCAGGTGGCGATTGCAACTGCCGTCGCCAGCGGAACAATTGCGCCCTACCCGCCGCTTGACTCCATCGCAGCGCCTACCTTTGGCGATCCGTTGGCTTCCGCGAGTTTGACGATCACCTCCGACCTTGGGGAGACTTGGTCGAACTCTTGGGGGGAGGCACTTGCGCGCGGCAATCTCACCGGGCTCGATAGTCTGAAGGGCTACACCGCGGTGTACGTGGGGCCGAACCCGTGGGCAGGGCAAGATGGCCCCGTGAATTGGAATGATCCCAAGATCACGGTGGTGTCCAACTCGCCCCAGTGATTGCCCGTTCAAAACGGTGGAAAAATCTAAAAATCGCAATCAATGGTGCATCTGCAGGTCCGCCAAGTTGGCGCGCGCGTCGTTGATCATCGCGCTGCGAGGGAAGCGACGAATGAACGTGCGCCAGGTCGACTTCGCGTCATTCCAAGCTTCCACGTCTTCCTGAGCTTGCGCGAGTAAGAAGGTGGCATCGTCGGTCACCTCTTTATCTGCTGATGCTTCTGAAAGCTTGAGCAACAGGGGAATGGCCTCACGCTGCTCGCCCAAAGTACGCAGCGCGCGAGCAAGGTTGTAGGTGGCTTCGGGTG
The DNA here is from genome assembly GCA_035496495.1 of Polyangiaceae bacterium. GTDB lineage: Bacteria > Myxococcota_A > Polyangia > Polyangiales > Polyangiaceae > SZUA-265. The sequence goes on along the minus strand of DATJEQ010000105.1, from coordinate 4,208 downwards.
CATGCGTCGCATCCGGCGCATCCTTCAAGCTTTCACGTAGCGCTACCTCTGCTTCATGCCAGCGCCCCGCACGAATATCGTCGAGCCCTTCTTGATAGGCGATCAAGCTGAGCTCGCTTTTGGCGTTGGCCACCGCTTGTTCGAAGAGCGCGCGCTCGGTTTTGCTCAGATCGAGTTCTTGCATTTGCGGGTACTGGTCGATGATCTCGCGGCGCTTGTTGTCGCCGATCAGTTGATAAAAAGCGAAGGCCTGACGCTCCGTGCGCTGCCGCAGGTCCTGTCGGTGTTGTTCTGAACCGGCTTCCTTGTCCAGCTTGCTCAATCGATCCAAGTCGTCTTTCGTGCGTGAGCGTTCTGCATCGACCCGCGCGTCCAGCACCCATTTGCCGATCAGCAGCAACAGCAATACCGTGACGACGTAGGCTGTTGAGCTGTTCCAATTGATGCGACGCTCGTAATTCTGCTGCCTCTTGGCGATGCTGTTGACGTCCGCGGAGAGCGCGTTGACCAAATTGTTGGTCTTGATCGTCAACGAGCGGCTCTCGACGATCTCGCGCTTGATCTCTTCCAGCTCCTCCGAAACGTCGTCCATAATCGCCCGCACTGGGAGTTAATCGCCGCCTGAGCCGGTGGGCAAGGGCCTTAGCAGGGCCTCAGAGGGCGAGAAACCGGCCTGCCCCGGCCAATCTGCGTGATCAACCGTTGATAATCCGACCCAGGCTCGCTACGAGGCAGGGCCAAAGCCGGGCAACCCCCCGCCGCCATAGGAGATCCAATGGACACCAGTGATATGAAGAAGGGCCTGAAGTTTATGTACGACGGCCAACCGTGGGTCTGTGTGGAATTTCAGTTCGTCAAACCTGGCAAAGGCCAAGCCTTCACGCGCACCAAGATGCGGCACTTGCTGACGGGAAGCACGGTAGAGAAGAACATTCGGTCGGGTGAAAAGATCAGCCCTGCGGATGCCGAAGAGCTCAACCTGCAATACATTTTTCCCGAAGCGGATGCGTTCGTGTTCATGAACGAGCGCAGTGGGGAACAGGTTTCCGTCAACAAGGAGATCTGCGGGGATGCAAAGGATTTTCTAATCGACGGCGTGGAGTGTCAGATCACGTTCTATCAGGGCAACGCTGTGGCGCTGACTCTGCCCCCGCACATCGTCGTGCAGGTCGTCAGCACTGAGCCCGGCTTCAAGGGCGACACGGCGACCAACGTGCTCAAGCCCGCGAAGATTGTCACTGGCGCGACCATTCAGGTGCCGCTGTTCGTGAGTGAAGGCGAGTGGGTAAAGGTCGACACGCGCACCCACGAGTACACCGAGCGCGTGCGCAACCCTCAGGGCTGACACTGGCTGATCATTCGCTGCGCTGGCAGCGAGTCGTGTTGGCAACAGCTGGCAACCCATGGACCTGCGCATCGTCGCCACGCAGGCCGACCTTGATGCGGCATTGCGCGTGCGGCATGAGGTGTTCGTTGAAGAACAAGGGGTAAGTCCGTCGCTGGAGATTGATGAGTTCGATCAGCTCAATGCAGCGACGCACGCTATTGCTTCGCGCGATGGGCAAATCGTTGCCGCGGGCCGTTTGCGAATGATCGACGCCAACAGCGGGAAGCTGGAGCGGCTTGCGGTGCTAGCGAGCGAACGCGCTCAAGGTGCGGGCCGCGCGTTGACACTGCTCCTCGAAGGAATCGCTAAAGATCGCGGGTGCGCTCAAATGCTGCTCAATTCCCAGCAGAGTGCCCGCGGTTTCTACGAGAAATTGGGCTATATCGCCCACGGCGACCCCTTCGTAGAAGCCGGCATCGATCACATCGCGATGCGCAAGACACTCCGCTGAATTGGGCGCGTCGCGCCCGTCCCCTACTTGCTCGCCAGATCGACTGCAAACGCCTTGGAGGTGGGGAACAAGCAGTGATCCGTCGTGCAGGCCTGATACTTCAAGCTGCCGGTCACGCGCTTCACCTGTTGAGCAGCGCGCAAGGGGAGAGTGACGTGGATGTCGCCTTCGAACACGGCGATCGTTTGATCCCCCAGAAGAAATGACGCCGGCGTAGGGTATTGCGCATCGTCGAAGGAGACACCTTCGGTAATATCCAGTGAGAGTCGCGTGGGGATGTAGTTCGGTTTGCTTGGGTGATCGGACATGATGTGGTAGCCCGGCGCAACGTGCAGCGTTGCTAGGAGCTGGCCCTCGGTTGCCGTCACCTGCAGATCCACCACTTGTTCCGGCGGTAGCAGTGTCGCTGAGCGGTGGCTCTCTGTTGGGCGCGCGTTCTCAGTGGAACGTTGCCCCATCATGCGGTCGAGTTCGCGTTTAACCGCGGTGAAGGTGGGATCGTAGTGAGCCGAATCCGGCAACAGGAACAGGCGGATGACACCCTGGGGGTCAATGATCAGGGTGCTGTCGAGCATCACCTGTGCACGATCCGTGAATGAAGGTTGCGCTCGCGGGGGCGCGAAGCGCTGGCTTGCTTCGCCGGTAGCGTCGTGCAGGGCGATCACTGCCGGTGCCACGTTGGCCTTTGCGTACGACTGCCAAACGGCAACCTCTTCTTTGATGTCGACCACGACGACTTTGACGTTGCGCCCGGCATACTGATTGGCCGTCTCCCCCAGGTGCGAAATTTCGGAATCGCAGTACGGGCACCAAGAAGCAGTGAAGTGCAACAGCAGCCACGAACCGCGCAGTGAAGACAGGGCGAAGGAACTCCCATCGAGTGCCACGAGTTTGAAATCAGGAGCAATATCACCGGGTTGTGGGGGCCCCATTTCTGGGCGCACGTGCCCCATCAGGCCCGGGCGCTCCCAGATCGGGGGCTCCTTTGCCCCCGCAGATTGCACGGGCTCGTTGCGCGCGCACGCAAGCATTAGGACGCACAGCAGCGCCAGCGAGTGACGCAACGTCAGCTGCCCCCCGCTTTCGCGAGCAGTGCGTCGACCTCGTGGCGCACGTTGATCAGCTCCGCATCGAAATGTGCGGTGTCCACAAGTGTAAAGAACTGGATTGTGCCCTGCGGGTCAATTACCAGATTGCTCGTCACGATCACGCTCGCTCGATCCTTCACGTTGGGCTGCGCGTTGACCGGCGTGTACAACTTGGCCAACGCGCCGTCCTCGTCGTGAAGCACTGGGAACGGCATGGCCACGCGATCCATGTATTTCTTGTAGTTAGCCGCGTTCTCCTTCAGGGCAACGGCGAGCACCTTCACGTTCTTGCCGGCGTAATCTCGGCCAAGTTGTGCCAAATGCGGTTGCTCGGCGGCCGAGAAAGGGCACCAAGAGGTCACGAACGCGAGGACAACGACGGAGCCCTTCATGGCTGAGAGCTTCACGGTATTGCCTGATTGATCCAGGCCTTCGATCTCGGGTGCGGGGTCGCCGGGATGCGGGCTGCCCATTTCGGCCGTCACGGCGATACTCGGCGGCGGTGCACTTTGCGCAGCAGACGCTGGTGCGGCGTTGGGCGCCGATGCGGCGTTGGCAGTCGCAGGGGGTGCCGCTTGCGCGCCTCCGCACGCGACAACAAAGGGGAGGATCAATAACGAGAACTGCAATGCGCGCATAGGAGAACCTCGACGGCTAGGGTGGGCTGAGGGGCCCAATATAACGCGTCGCGGCGACGACGTTGTCGTAATATTTCTTCTCACCGTTGGCATTGTCGTGGATGTGCAACGAGAGGCCGAAGCGGTCGATCTTCAGGGTATCCACGTCGCGCAGGCGCAAATTCTTGAATGTGACGATCAATTCACCATCGAGCCAGATGCTGATCTCGCCGTCGCGGGAGCCAGGGGTGTTGGCTTTGACGGCGTATTCGTAGCAATACCAGCGATCCATCTCTTGAATGATGTCGTCGTGCGGCACGAAATCAGCGCCAAAGTCGAAGGGAATGCTGGTGTTCGGGGAAACCAGGCCGGTGGTGAAGAAGTGATCGCCGTACGCATCGCGTTGCTCCGGGTGGTACACGTACAGGTTGAGCACGCCGGGTGCTTGCACGGTGGCATCGCCGCGCCAATTCTCCAGCGCAACCAAGAACTTGTTCATGCCGTCGGCGGGCACCCCGGGGGTGGCTTGTCCATTGATGAAATAGTGCGCCGACATACTCGAGCCGTTGTGGCTGGAGCCCACCACGTCGAAGGGGGAGATGAATTTCGAGTAGTAGCGCAGGTACATCACGTCCTGCTCGGGGCTGATCGCCTTGTCGGTCGCG
>DATJEQ010000104.1:0-5384 GCA_035496495.1 Polyangiaceae bacterium | reverse complement strand
CCGACACACAGCGCCAGATTGGAGGGCAGTGTCCAGGGCGTGGTCGTCCAAGCCAAGAGGTACAGCGGCAATTGCGCATTCAGTTTTTCATGGCCACTGCACACTTTGAAGCGCACCGTGATCGCCGGATCTTGAACGTCTTTGTAATTGCTGTTCGCTTCAAAATTGGAAAGCGGCGTGGCCAGCGCCCAGCTGTACGGCATGATGCGGTAGGACTTGTAGACGAGCCCTTTGTCCCACAGCTGTTTGAACACCCACCACACCGACTCCATGAACGAGCGGTCCATGGTCTTGTAGTCGTTGTCGAAATCCACCCAACGGCCCATGCGCGTGACCGTCTTGCGCCACTCCGCGACGTAGGTGAGCACCATCGAACGGCATTGCTCGTTGAAGGCGCTCACGCCGTGCTCACGGATTGCGGCACTGCCCTGCAGGTTCAGCGCTTCTTGCGCTAGCGCTTCGATGGGCAAGCCATGGCAATCCCAACCGAAGCGGCGCTCCACGACATGCCCGCGCATGTTCCAGTAGCGCGGTACGATGTCCTTGATCGTACCGGCCAAGAGGTGCCCGTAGTGAGGAGTGCCCGTGGCAAAGGGCGGTCCGTCGTAGAATACGAACTGGGGGCCGCTCGCGCGCCGTGCGTTCGATTGCTCAAAAGCCCCCAGCGTGCGCCAAAGCTCCAAGATCTCACGCTCTTGCGCCGGGAAATCAGCCTGTGCGGCAACCTTTTTTATGGGACTTTCGGCCATTGGGGCGCTCAATTTTGGGAGGCCGCCTTGTACCATGATGAAGCGATCAGGCAATCGGCGGCTCACCGCGCCAAACTCCGCTGTCGCGTGGGAAAGTCCTCGGTTTTTTGGGGGTGCCGGCGTGGCACGACGCTCTGCGGCGGGGCGGTGCTGCGGGCCCCATTGAGTCCCGCTTTTGGCCAAATCGTGCTATTTCTTATGCCCCTGGGGTGACCGCGCGCGGTCGCCTCGTAGCTGTGATGTTTGAGGGTTTGGAGAGCTTGAAGCGATGACGGCGCCGGTCGAAGCGGGACAAGTCTTGGCCGGGAAGTACCGCGTCGACAAGGTGCTCGGCGAGGGTGGCATGGGCGTCGTGGTGGCCGCTACCGATCTGCAGCTCGAGCGTCAGGTCGCGATCAAGTTCCTGTTGCCTCAATTTGCGCAACACGCCGAAGCCTCACCCCGCTTCATGCGCGAAGCGCGCGCGGCAGTGAAGATCCACAGCGAGCATATTGCCCGCGTGATCGACGTCAACATGATGCCCAATGGCTCGCCGTACATGGTGATGGAGTACCTGCACGGCTCGGATCTTGCTCATGTGCTGCAAGAGCGCGGCAAGCTGCCATTGGAAGAAGCAACGCTGTACGTGATTGAAGCCTGCGACGCGATCGCCGAAGCGCACGCGTACGGTATCGTGCACCGCGATCTCAAGCCGGCGAATTTATTCCTGGCCAAATTGTCGGATGGTAGCAGCCGGATCAAGGTGCTGGATTTCGGCATTTCTAAATCGATCACCACCGGGTCAACCCCCGATGTGTCGCTCACACGCACCTCTTCGATGATGGGCTCCCCGCTGTACATGTCGCCCGAGCAAATCCGCTCCACCCGCGACGTGGATTCGCGCACGGATATCTGGGCACTGGGCGTGATCTTGTACGAGTTGCTCACTGGCAATTTGCCATTCGCCGGTACTTCAATTCCAGAATTAGCCGCGAAGATCTTGCTGGAGCCGCCCATTCCGCTGTCGCACTACCGACCGGATTTGCCGGAAGAATTGGGCGCGGTGCTGATGCGCGCGCTGCAAAAAGATCCGAACACACGTTATCCCACTGCCGGTGAGTTCGTGTTGGATCTGGTGCCGTATGCTCCGCGCAAAGCGCGCGTGAATGTGGAGCGCATCACCAAGCTTCTGACTCAAGCGGGCATGTCGAGCAGCAGCTTGATGCCCGAAGCGCCGGGCGCCCGAGAGTCCACCGAGCCTCCAGCGCACAGGCCGCAGCGCGGCGATTCCACAGTCACCGAATTCGCGGGCAGCGCCAAACCCAAGAGCGCCCCCAGCCACACCGGCAAGCTCGTCGCGTTGGCTGCCGCAGCGGTGGTGTTGCTCGGCGCGGTCAGCTTTTTCGCATTCGGTCGTGGCGAGCCTGCCTCGGCACCTGCTGGGCAAGCACAGAGCCCAGCCCTGCCTCCCGCAACACCCGCGGCTGCCGCCGAGCACCCCCCTCTGGCCCCCCTCGCACCTGCAGCGCCCGCAGCTCAGCCGACGGCCCCCGTTGAACCGGCAGCAGCGCCGGCGGTGAGCGCCACGAACCCAACACCCACCGTCGCGAAAGCACCGGCGCGCAAGACGGCGGCCGCGGTTGAGCCCAAATCTACCGCACAAAAGCCGCCTGCGGCGCCTGCGCCCGCCGCCCCAGTGGCGACCACCCCCGCTGGGGGCTTCAAATCGAAGTACGGCGGGCGTAAGTAGAGGGCATGACTCGACATTGCGCGCTGTGGCTGGCGACCTTCGCGTTGCTGCTGTTGGCGCCGCGGTTCGCCTTGGCCCAACAAGCCAATGCTTCGGATCGCGCCGCAGCGGAAGCCCTATTCAACGATGGAGTAAAGCTGTTGGACGCGGGAAACCCGGCCGCTGCTTGCCCGAAGCTGGAAGAAAGTCAAAGGCTCGATCCCGGCGTGGGCACGCTGCTTTACTTAGCGGATTGCTACCAGCAGGTGGGGCGCACGGCGAGCGCGTGGGCGACGTTTCGCGACGCCGCCTATGCCGCCCACTCCGCAGGTCAATCGGATCGCGAGCAGACCGCGAGTCAAAGTGCGGACGCGTTGCAGCCTTCACTGAGCTTTGTCGCGTTGGACGTCGCGTCCGCGGACACCGAAGGCCTTCAGATCAAGCGCGATGGTGAAGTAGTAGGCAAAGCGCTGTGGACTTCACCGGTGCCGATGGATCCGGGGGCGCATCAGTTGGAAGTTTCCGCCCCGGGCAAGAAGACTTGGACCACGCAATTCGACGTGCCCAAGCAAGCGGGCAGCACGACGATCCCCGTGCCCGCGCTGCAAGACGCGCCAGTGGCGGTGGCGGCGCCCACCCAAGCGGCCCCCGCGTCGCAGCCCAAAGATCAGGGAAGCTCAGGCAATTTGCAGCGAACTTTAGGCTGGGTTGCAATGGGCGCCGGGGTTGGCGCGCTGGGCGCTGCCGGCGTGTTCTCCATCCTCGCCATCAACGATGATAAATCCGCGAGCGATCACTGCTTGCCGAGCAACCCGCTGCGCTGCGATCAACAAGGCGTGGATCTGGGGGATCGCGCGCTGCGCCGTTCGAATGTGGCCACGGTGCTGACCAGCGTCGGCGCGGTCGTCGGCGTCGGGGGTCTGGTACTGGTGCTCACCGCACCGAGTAGTTCGACCCACTCTGCCGTGAACGTGAGGGCCCAAGTCGGTGAGCTCAGTTCCGTCTCCGTGAATGGAGTTTGGTGATGGCAATGCGCGGCCAAACGGGCGCTGTATCGCTGCTCGTGCGAGCGTTTGTGGGCGCTCTTTTCGTGGTGAGTTGCCACGGGATCTTGGGGCTGGAAGATAAGCGCGAAGTCCAGAATTACGGGACTAGCGGCTATACCGGCTGCCGCAACGGCAGTTGCGATCAATGCCTGAGGCCGAGTGACAAGTGCCAATGTGAAGGCAAGAATCCGGATTGTTCCAGCAAGAGCGCTTTGGGCGATCTGCAACCCGTCGGTGACGCCGGATACAACGCACAGGTGTGCAGCTCCCCCCACGGTCCTTGCGCTTCCTGTATTTGCAATTCATGCGAAGACAAGATCGCTGCGTGCCTGGATGATCCAGCCTGTGGGGCCATCTTTGCTTGCATTGGGCAATACGTATGCAACCCATTCCCGCGGGTGCCCAACAGCTGCTATGCACCTGAGTATTGCGAGCAGACCATCGATGTAGCAGGTGGGCTCAGCGGCGTGCCCTACGCCGAGTTTCTGGCGATCACCAACTGCGGCTTGGCCGCCCACTGCTCGTGTGACGTCGATGCGCCTACCGCGGATGCTTCTTCTTCGTGCAGCACGACTTCGGGGAGCTGCGTCGATCGATGCCTGTGTGGCGGCGGCGCTCCTGACTCGTGCGCTGTTCAATGTTCTGGCGGAGGCACTGAAGCAGGCAGCCCCATGCCCCTGCACGACGGGGGTGGAGTTGGTGTTTGCCAGGCCCCCGACTGCAACGGGTGCTCGACCCAGGCCCGCGATTGCTTGTGTCGCGGCGGAACGGCAGACGATTGCCTTGCGGGCTTGCTTGGAGATCAGTGCACGCACTACTTCAGCGGCGACGACTGCAACAGTTGCGCTTGCAACTCTTGTCCTTCTGAGTTGCTGGATTGCTTCGACGACAGCGGCTGCGTCAATATTGCTCAATGCATGCGCATCACCGGTTGTACGGGTGGTGGCTGTGACAATCCTGCTACCTGCGGCCCCGTGATCGCCGCCCACGGCGGGCGTACGAGTTCGGCTTTCTTGCACGCGGCGGCGTTGCAGCGTTGCAGGACAGACAACACATGCCCTTGCACGATGATGGGCGATACCAGCGTAATCAGCTGCGACACCCATCAGTGTTCCCCTTACACCGATCCGGCCGCAGCAAGTTCGGCGCTCTCAGCGTGTTGTTTCCAGCAAGCGGGGCAGCAATTCTGTGGTCTCAGTGTGAGCAGTTCCCTCTATTCTACTTGTGAGCCGCGCAATCAAACGGGGCGTCTGAGCACCGACTGCCCCGGTTTCCAGACAGCCAATCGATTCCCATACAAGGGTGCGTTCTTGGATGGCTGTTGTCGCCCCACGACGGGCACGGTGGCGATGAATGGCGGTACCGGCGCGTGCGGCTACAACGATAACGTCACCGGATTGGGCTGCTTGCCGCCCCATATCGTGGACGGCGTCACGACAACCGCAGGGAACTGCACGTATACCCCATAATTCATAGGCGCAGGCCCAGGTCTTTCAGATCCTGTTCTGCGGCCTGTGCCCAACCGCGATTCGCTTTGGGGCTGGCAGGGCTGGGATGCAGCATGCCGCCCACCGTCACCTTCTTGTAATCGTCGGGCAACGCCTGCACGACTTGTTCGGCACGGGCTCTCGCGAATTGCCCCACACCAATCACGAAACGCGGGCGCAAGTGCTGGATGGCGCCGGCTAGGGCGCGATCACAATGGGCGAACAATTCGCGTTGCTCTTTGGCGGGCAATTTGTCGGGAGTGAGATTGCGCGCGCTCGCCTCCATGAAGACCAGCGGGCAATAATTGAGAATGAAAAATCGCTCGAAAAATCGCTGTGGTGTCTCGAACCGATCTTTCGCCCAGCCCCACAGGCGAGTGCCGCTCACTTCGCT
>DATJEQ010000103.1:0-11196 GCA_035496495.1 Polyangiaceae bacterium | reverse complement strand
GCTCCTCAGTGCAGCGGCGCATCAGGGCGTGATTTTCCTGATGTGCTGGAGCGAAGCCTGTTTTCGCCAGAATGCCCTGAGAGCGGTGCAGGCCGCCCAGGAAGTACCGCTCACGGCTTCTGCAATTGCCGATACAGCTTTTGATAGCGGTGCGCGACTCGATCCCAGCTGAGATCGAGCTTGGCCACGCGCCGCTGCAGACGCGGCCAAGCGGGGCTTCGGTACGCACTCAGCGCGCGCTGCACCGTGGCCGCCACCTCGCCGACATTCTCAAACAAAAAACCAGTCCCTGTTTCCAGCTGCGCGTCGCAATCTACCAGCGCATCCTGCGCCGCGCCCTGCGCACCGGCGATGGGAACGGCCGCATAACGTTGCGCCGTGCGCACAGTCAACGCGTCCCCCGGATAGGGCGAGAGGCACAGCACGAAATCCGCCGCCGCCAAGAGCTTGCGCTGCGTGGCGGAGTTCCCACTCGGCTTCAATGCGGCTTTCTGCCGCGCGGATTCGGGCAAGGAGCCCAGGGCATCGATTCCGTCGCCGGTGACAATCAAATTCAGGTCATTGCCCAGTAAATCCCCACACAAGGATTTGAGCGCCGCATCGTCAACGCCTGACCTCGCCTCGCGCACGCAGAGCAGCAGTGGGCGGTCGATCTCCAAATCCAACCCCGCGTCGCGCAACGCAGCGGTTCGGCAGATCTGTTTGCCGTTCAGGTGCTCCGCGTCGAAGCGCGATGGCAATTCGGCGTCGGTGGCGGGGTTGAACAGCGCGTAATCCAGGCCCGCGGGGATGCCGGTCGTGACCGCTGCTTTGCGTGAGAAGGTCACGGCCAAAGCGCCGTGACGCGACTCGTCTGCCAAATCCGCGGCCAGGCTGGGACTGGGCACGGTAACCGCGTCGGCAGCGAGCACGCCGCCCTTCACGACGCACAGCTTTGCCCCCAGGTGCACCCCTTCCACATCCGCATAGCGCACCGGTATGCGCAGCGCCGTGGCTGCTTCGAGTGAGAATAGACCGACTTGAGCGGTATCGTGCAGGGTCAACAAACTCGGCAACTCCGGTTGAGCCGCTTTCAGCTGCAAGAGTGCCAGCGCTCCCGGCCAATCGTGCACATGGACCAGATCATAGGGGCTGCTCTGTTGCTGGCGTTGGCGCACGAATACCCCCACCGCCTGAGCAAAAAAACCGAATCGCTCTGCGTTGTCGGCGTAGTCGCCCCCGGCTTCGCCGTAGACGTGCGCCCGTTCAAAGAACTGGGGGGCATCGATCAGCACCAACTTGACCCCGGACCCCAATTGACCGTCGAAAATTGTGGCGGCGCCCCCTTCGGGCAGCTCCAGCGGAGACAACCGGCGCGCCACTAGCAGTCCCTTTTCCTCAAACCCGGGGCACTTGGGCAGCACCACGGTGACCTCGTGACCCAGCTGCGCCAGAGCCCTGCTCAGAGCGGCTACCGTACTGGCAGCAGGCCCAGCCTCCGTGTAGGGGCTGAATTCGGCTGCGACCATCAAGACGTTCATCGAGGGGCCTCCTAACACAGCAAGGCGGTGGCCTTCAGCTCATTTCGAGGTACCCTCGCACGGGCCATGAACGAGCTAGTTGCAAAAGCCGCTATTCTCCACGAAGCGCTCCCCTACATTCGACGCTTCCACAATCGCACGTTTGTCGTGAAATACGGCGGGCACGCGATGGTCGATGACGCTTTGAAGGAGAGCTTCGCCCGCGATGTGTGCCTGCTGCGCTACGTGGGGATCCGCGTGGTGGTCGTTCACGGCGGCGGTCCACAGATCGACGAGATGCTCGACCGGGTGGGCATCAAGGCGACCTTTGCCGGCGGCTTGCGCGTCACAGACGACGCCACCATGAACATGGTGGAAATGGTGCTCACCGGCAATGTCAACGCTGACATTGTAGGGCTGATCTGCGCACAAGGCGGGCGCGCTATGGGCATTTCCGGTCGCGACGATAATATGCTCTTGGCCGAGCGATTGCCTCCGACGCAGGTCAAGAATGACCGCGGCGAATCGGTGTCTGTCGACTTGGGCCGCGTCGGCAAAATCCGGCGCGTGAAGCCTGAGCTGATCGACAACCTGATCAGCACTGGGTTCGTACCGGTGATTGCGCCCATCGCTTGCGACAAGGACGGCAAGACTCTGAACATCAACGCGGATTCCGCGGCGGGCGAAATTGCACAATCGCTGCGCGCAGCCAAGCTGGTGCTGATGACGGACGTCGAAGGCGTGCGGGGTGCAGACAACCAAATGCTCCGCTCCCTGCAAGCTGAAGAAGCCGAACAACTGATTGAAAAGAATGTGATCCGTGCGGGAATGATCCCCAAAGTGCGCTGCGCGCTCGACGCGGTGCGAAATGGGGTCGAAAAAGTGCACATCATCGACGGCCGCGCCAAGCACGCGCTGCTGCTCGAGATTTTCACTGACCAAGGCGTGGGCACGGAAATCCATCGCGATGGAGCTGCGTGAGCGAGCCGCGTTGGTTGAGTGATCGCAATCTAGTCAGGCCTTCGGCGGTGGCGGCGGACGCCATTGCTCGGGTGCTGAGAGTGCCCCCCGAATCCGCTGGGGCGCGCGTCGATGTATTCTTGAGCGCGCAGCTGCGCAACACCAGTCGCTCACGCGCCAAGTTGATCGCTGAACGCGGGGCGCACCGCCCCGATGGACGCCCGCTGCGCGCCAGCGAACGCCTGAGAGCGGAAGACCGCGTCGTCTTGTGGCGGGATCCCATTGATGACGAGGACGAAAATGTCGTCCTGCCGACGATTTATGAAGATGAGCATTTGTTGGTGATCCACAAGCCCGCGGATTTGACAGTGCACCCCACCGCCCGGCACTACCACGCCACGGTCACCAAGGTGCTCGAGCGGACGCGACCGGGCGAGTATTTCTCTTTGGTCCATCGTCTGGATAAAGAGACCAGCGGCATCCTCTTGATCGCACGCAGCCCCGAAGCGGATCGACGTTTCAAACAATTGTTGGAAGCGCATGTGCTCAGCGAAACCCAGGCGGATTACCGCAAGGCTGCGCCCGATATTCAGAAATCCTACCTGGCGATCACTTGGGGCGTGCCGCAAAGCGGCATGATTGATCTTCCGCTGGAGCCTGAGAGCGACAACCCACTGCGCGTCAAGATGTGCATCGCCAAGCCGGGCACTGGCTTACCCTCGCGCACCCAAGTCACTGTTTTGGATCACACCGAAAAGTACGCCGTGGTGCGCTGCTCGCTGCTCACCGGGCGGCAACACCAGATCCGCGCGCACCTCTCCGCGCAAGGGTGCCCCGTGGTGGGTGACAAACTCTACGGCCCGGATGAGCGCATGCTGGCGCGTGCCTCCGACGGAGAATTGACCGAGGAGGATCTGCAGCGCTTGGAGTTGCCGCGCCAGGCGCTTCACGCGGAGCGCTACTGCCTGCCCCACGCCTTCTTCCCGCAACGGCTCGATCTCTATGCCCCGCCGCCCCAAGATTTGGAGCAGTTCTGGCAGGGCGTAGCCGGCAGAACGCTGCCTGCAGTACGCGACGTTGACGGCGGCGCTGCTCGGCGATAGGCGGTGCGCCATGCCCATCCGCCGCGCATTGCTTTCCGTCTCAAATAAGACTGGCTTGTTGGATTTTGCCCGAGCACTCGAACAGCGCGGAGTGCAGCTGCTTTCAACCGGCGGCACATACAAGGCCCTGCAAGATGCCGGCATCGCCGCCCAAACGGTAGAAGCCTACACCGGCTCCCCCGAGGTGATGGCGGGGCGCGTAAAAACGCTTCACCCCCGCGTACACGCTGGCCTTTTGGCACGCACTGGGATCGATGAAACGGACCTCGAACGGCTCGGCGCGGAGCTGATCGACCTGGTGGTCGTGAATCTGTACCCCTTCAACGAAACGCTGGCGCGCGGCAATGCGAGTTTTGAGGAATTGATAGAGAATATCGACATTGGCGGCCCCAGCATGCTGCGCTCCGCTGCAAAGAATCACCACCGGGTCACGGTGTGCGTGGACACCGCGGATTACACCAAAGTGATCGAGGAGATGGATCAGCATGGCGATGTGAGTCCTGAAACCCGCCGCCTGCTCGCTGCCAAAGTCTTCGCCCACACCGCTGCCTATGACGGCTCGATCGCCAACTGGTTCACTGGTCTGGGCGAAGCGGACCATTTCCCGCGCTCGCTCAATTTGAACTTCAGCAAGGTGTACGGCCTGCGCTACGGCGAGAACCCGCACCAGCAGGGCGCCTTTTACCGCGAGGTGGGCGCAGCGGAGGGCTCGTTAGCGCGCGCGGAGAGCTTGGGCAGCGGCGGTAAAGAATTGAGCTTCAACAATCTGGTGGACGCCGAAGCTGCAGTTGAAGCCGTGCGCGATTTCCCCCAGCCGGCAGCCGTCGTGATCAAGCACGCAAGCCCGTGCGGCGTCGCCACAGCGCAGAGCCTCACTGAAGCGTATCGAGCCGCCCGCGAGGCCGATTCGCTGAGCGCTTTTGGCGGCATCGTGGCGCTCAATCGCGAGGTGGATCGGGCCACCGCGGCGCTGCTGGGCGAGACGTTCCTCGAATGCGTCGTGGCTCCCGGGTTCAGCGCCGATGCGCTTGAGCTCTTGCGACAAAAGAAAGCGCTGCGATTGCTCGCAACCGGCAAATGGCTGCCAGCGGATTATTCGGCTCTGCAGTTCAAGCGGGTTGGAGGCGGACTCGCGGTTCAGTCGCGTGACAGCACGGGCTCAAGCGAAGTTCAAAGCGCACGAGTCGTGACACAGCGCGCGCCCAGCGCCTCGGAGCGCGCCGCGTTGGAGTTCGCATGGGTCGTGTGCAAGCACGTGCGCAGCAACGCCATCGTGTTGGCATCCGCGGGCGCCAGCACTGGTGCGTTCGCGACGCTGGGCATTGGTGGTGGACAGACGGCGCGCGTGACCGCGGTGGAGCAAGCGTGCGCGTTCGCCAAAGACCGGGCACGCGGATCGGTGTTGGCGTCCGACGCCTTCTTCCCATTTCCGGATGGACTGGAAGCGGCGGCGCGCGCAGGTGTGGCAGCGGTTGTGCAGCCTGGCGGTAGTAAAGCGGACGCAGATGTGATCGCAGCGGCTGACAGAGCGGGCGTTGCGATGCTGTTCACCGGCGTTCGGCACTTCCGTCACTGAACCGAAGAAGCTTGCCCAGGCATTACAGTCAGCCAAAAACTCAACCTGGGTCGGGAAATGGCAAGCGCCCGGGCGAGATGAGCTGGATCCATTGAATCTGATTAATTAATATTAATTTCATATACTTACGATTACATTCTCAGGTCGCTTGTTAGCCCGACTTAGCGACCAAATCGCCACACTCTTAGTGGTTTCATCCTGAAGCCCCTCGACAAATGAGCGGCTCTTTCATAAGAATCGCACCCCTGGGGATTTGGGGGCACGCCCCGGCCCTGGAACTTGGCCAGTGCGCCGCTCCGGTGAGATTCAAACGCAAGTTTCGATAACCAATTGCTGGTCATATTTCAGCGACACGACAATTGGGGCGCCTGCATCAACTAGCTCAAATCAGGAGGCAAAACGGTGGAACGAGGCAACTTACGGGATGCGACAGCGACGGCTCAGGTTGATACCGACGCTTCAGTGAATGGATTTCTTGGTGCGAACGGGAGCAATCCTCCCGATAGCTCCATTGGCGCGCGCCGGGACAACAAGCCATCGCACTACAAGGTGATCTGCATCTCGATGTACACCGACGATCTCAAGCGCTTGGACAGCATGGTCGAATCGTTGAAGACCCGCGGCCTGACCAAAGCCAACCGCAGTGCGCTGATCCGTTACGCGCTCAGCGAGGTGGATTTGGATCGCGTGCCCAAAGGGCTGTGATCGCCATTCTGCAAATCGGCTGAGTAACGCCGCTTCGCAGATCGAATCCTTAAAGGCACGTTGCCTTGCAGCAGGGCTCGCCCCAAAATTCCATACGAGAGGCCCCCGAAGAGTGGGCCCAATGGCTAGGGATTTCGCGTGAGGCAGCGCAGATCTACGCGCAAAGCGACGTGATCGATCTGCACCTTGATTCGTTCATTTGGTCGCGCATCCTCGGTTACGACATCCAAAAGCCGCATCGGGGTGGCCTCCTGGGGCGCTGGTTCCTTGGTCATGCGGATTTGCCGCGAGTGATCGAAGCCGGCATCACCGGCGCTACCTGGGTCATCACCACCAACCCGTTGCGTGCGGATTTGGAACGCGCGCAAGCATTCCGCGACAACCTGCTTGGGCTCGCTAAGATTTTGCAGGGCGGTGCCGAGTCACCAACGGCACTGGTGCGCACGCGAGCGGAGTATCAAGCCGCGCGTACCCAGGGACTGCACGCGGCGTTCATCGGAGTGCAGGGCGGCAACGCGGTCGACGCCGATTTGGCTGCGCTCGATGCTGCCGGGCCGCAAACAGTGCTGCGCGTCACGATGTTGCACCTAACCCGTTCGTCGTTGGGGTTGCCCAGTACGCCATTTCGTTTTGGACCGGACACCGGACTCACGGATGCAGGGCGTGATTACGTGCAAGCGTTGAATGATCGAAAGATCTTTGTCGACCTGGCGCACATCAGTCGTCAGGGTTTCAACGATGCCTTCGAAATACACGATAAGTCGCAGCCGCTGCTGGTCAGTCACACGGGGGTGAGCGGGGTGTTCGCGCATTGGCGCAACCTCGACGATCAACAGCTACGACGCATCGCCGACACGGGCGGGACGATTGGCGTGATGTACCACGCCGCTTACTTAGGCGGCGGCCTGTTCGGCGCCAAAGCCGCTACGGTATTTCGTCATATTGAACACATCGTCAATGTCGTCGGCGACGATCACGCGTCATTAGGCAGCGATTGGGATGGCGCCATCGTTCCTCCTAGCGATCTGTCGACCTGCAGTGATTTGCCGCGGTTGGTGCAAATCATGCTCGATCACAACTGGCGATCGGATCGCATCCAAAAGATACTTGGGTTAAATTTCTTGAGGACGCTGCAAGAACTCCGCGGGTGATGGATTTCGCGACCCCGCGTGGTAAGACCAGCGCGCACGGCGGGTGAGCACTGAGCTCAGCCGACCCCCTGTTGGAAGCGATGCCTGAGGGAGGCACTGTAAAACCATGAAAAAATCAATTTCCTTGCTGGGTGTGCTGCTCATCTCCGGTTCAATTTATGCCTGCGGTTCAAAAAAGGCCGACACCACAACCGGTCAGCAATGCCCCGGCAGCGCCACCTGCGTCAGCGCGGGAGGCACCCTGACCACGGGTGGCACCACGGGAGTTGCTGGAATGAGCGGCGGCACCGCCGGCACTGTGGCCACGGGCGGAGGCGCCGGAGGCACCGGAGGCGCAGCGGGCGGGGCCACAGGTGTGATGCCCGACGCAGCAGGCCAGTGTCCGCGCCGCTCGCTCAAACATACGGATGACATGCTCTGCTACTGCCAGCCCGCGTCGCTCACCATGTGCCCGGACGGCTGCGTTGATCCAACGCAGGATCCTACTCACTGCGGTAATTGCACCACGATGTGCGAAGCAACCGCTGAATGCGTAGACGGGCTGTGCGGTTTGACCCCCACCACTGTGGTGCCCGCCGCCGCCGGTTGCGAGGCAATGCATCTCGCAGTTGCCGGCGGGGTTTTGTATTGGACGGACAAAGCGCACGGCACGGTGCAGAGTCAGCCGGCTGCGGGCGGTACACCCACCATGATCGCCACGGGGCAAATGACGCCCACAACGATCCAAGTCAATGGCACGCAAGTTTACTGGCTCAACACGGGCAGCAATGAAATCATGACCGCGCCCATCGGGGGCGGCGCGGCAACTGCGGTGGTCAGCATTCCTCCCAGTGCGGACGCTGGCGCAGACGGAGGCGTACCACCGACCATCGGTGGCTTCACCATCGCGCGCGGCACGATCCTGTATTATTCGACCGGCAAGACCATCTACAAGATGGGGCTCACCCCCGGACTACCGAAACAAGAGGTGGGGCATGAGGATTCCGGAATTCCCAAAGCCCTAGCGGTTGAGGGGGATTACATCGGTTACCCCGCTGACATCAACGGCGATGTCGATATCATGAACATGATCGATTTCGATCCTTCGGTGTGCGCTTCTACCGATTCGACAACGGCCATGAACCACCTGTGCGCGCGCGTTGGACGCTCGCAAGGCTCACTCAACCTGGAGAATGTGTTCATGGTCAACGAGGTCATCTATTGGGCGAATCAGGGGCAGATCTTGAGCTCCTCCGTGACGATGCCGACAGGCGTCTACGACACGGTCGCCTCCGGCAGTGCCGACGCCAGTAAGATCCCCGCATTCACCGTCCGCGATATGACGGTCTATTTTGCAGACGACACGGGAGTGATCTTCAAGGCTCCGCTGATGATCAATGCCACCACCACCAAGCTGGCCCGTGCCCAAATCGACACTACGACCCTCGCCGGTGTGAGCTCCATGGTGGCCGACAGCAGCAACCTCTACTGGGCCAACCCCGCCTGTGAAATCCTCAGCGTTCCTACCCAGTAGGGCCTACCCAGCAGGGCCTACTCAGTAGGGCATTCCGGGAACATTCAGCTCAATCGACTTGAGGTCACCGGCGAAGCTGGTGATGAAGAGCGTTTTCTTGTTAGGGCCGCCGAAGGCCACGTTGGTGGCGGTTCCGGTGCCCGGGATGGTGCCAATCATCTGACCCTGCGGGCTCCACACGCGAACTTCGCCCGCCGTGGTGTAGACGTTGCCGGCGCAATCGACGGTCATGCCGTCGGAGCCAACACCGAGGAACTGCCTGCCATTGGATGCTACACCGTCGGGCGCGACGTCGTACACGCGCACAAAGGAATCGTAATTCGAGACGTACAGCAGCGATTCATCGGGCGAGAAATTGACGCCGTTCGCCTTATCGACCTGATCCACCACCGTCAGCTGACCTTGCGGATCGATGCGGTACACTGCTGTGGGCAGCTCCTGGGGGCGGCTGCCCTTTTCAGCGGCGGGATCGGTGAAATAGATGCTGCCGCTCTTGTGTGCGGCAATGTCATTGGGTGAGCCGAAATGCTTGCCCATGTACATATTGGCAAGGCTAGTGCTTTGTTTGGTCGTCAGATCGAACTTCAACACCTCTTGCGTCTTGTTGCGACACCGCGAGCAGTTGCCCATCGGGGGCAATGGCAAGCCCGTTGGTGCCCACATCCATCACAAAGGTTTCGCACCCGGTGCCCGGCGTGTAGCGCACGATGTTGCCGTTGAAGTTACCGGCCACATCGCCACTGTCGAAATTAGAGAAGAACGCGACCCCCAAATCCGCAAACCACACAATGCCTTCAGAGGTGTGATTGCCCGGGCACAGCGTAGTGAGCGTGAGATCGGCCGGCAGCGGATTGGCGGCGTACGGGCCCGGAGGACAAACGCTCTCGGCGCTCGCGCTTCCGCCCGCTCCCGCCGACCCGCCGCTGTCAGCCCCCGCCCCGCTGGATCCCGAGGCGCCACCGCTTCCGCCCATCCCTGAGACGCCACCGGCGCCATCGCCGCCGGCAGAATTCATCGAGCCCCCGCTGCCTGCGCCGGCCCCAGTGAACCCAGCCGAACCGAGCCCAGCCGAACCGAGCCCGGCCGAACCGCTGCCAGCGCTTCCCCCTATGCCGCCCGAAGGAGCACTCCCCGCCTGGGCAAGGCTGCCGCCTGCACCCGTCGCTTGGTCCGCGCTTCCACCGCCGCTCGCCCCGCTTGAGCTGCTGCTCGAAGAATCGCCGCTGCACGAGGCAGCGCACAGAAACGAAACGCAGCTCAATGCCCCCATCACAAAGGGCTGCATCAATGGCGCACGCATCCGATCACGCTAACATTTTCGGCCGCACAAAGCAGCCGTGACGCAAAGGCATCAACCGAACGCAAACACGGCCAGCGTGACCACGGTAATGCCCAGCAACAGCATGGCGCCGCCCACTTTGGGCAGCTTGGCCATCAGCGGCCCGCCGCCAGCTGCTTTCACTTTCTTGCCGAGCACCTGCATGTATCCGAGCAATCCCATCATCACCACGACCAGCGTTAACTTGGCGTGAAAAAGCGGGCCTCCCCATGCCAGCACCGCGCCAAACCCTTTCACCGCCATCATGCCCAACCCGCTCACAACGAGCAGCAGCAGCCCGATGCTGCCGTTCTTGCTGAGCACCATGGCGCGCAGCATGAATTGGGTGCGCGCTTCCATCGGCATATCCGCCGTAGATTTCCCCAGTGTTAACATTGCAAAACCGGTGCCCACGCCCAGCGCGAGCCCAATGAAGTGCAGAACGAACAAAATTTGGAACATAGCAATTACGCGTCGAACACGGTGGGATCGATCGCCGCGTCCTCATCAACGCTGAATTCGTCTTCTTCTTCCCAATCGGAATCCGCCTCGGCGCTCCCTTCTCCGTCGGAATCGATCGTCTTGAGCTCCGCTTTGGTGAGCTGCGGCAAGCGACGCTTGCCCACGGGGCCCTCATCGACGAAATCGCGCAGAGCTTCCATGTCGCGCAATGCTTCCAGCTTGGCCAAGGCCTTGACCTCAACCTGCCTGATTCGCTCTCTGGTTAAGTTCATAATTGCACCCACGTCCTCCAGCGTTGTCCCACCGCGATCCGCCACATCCAGTGCGCAGGATTCGCCCATTTCCCACACTTCCAGGTCCGGGAAGTTCAACTTGATTGCACCCGTCTTCGGCGACACGTCGATGTACAGGTGGTGCTTGCACGAAACATAAGGACACGGGCGCGGGCCATCCAGGCACTCGGCGCGCGCGCGCGGCTTGCCGTATTCTTCCTCGGGGTAGAGCAATCGCCCCACTTCCAGCTCGCGCTTGGTCATGCGCTTGACGCTGATGGTGCGCGCCCGGATGGCGCGCTTTCGGCGCGAACGACGCTGTTCCCGGGTGATGAATTCTGATTCTTGCGCTACTTCCTGCAGCTCAGGCTCGGGAGTCGCTGTTTGGACAGAAATCGACTCCTGCGCCTGCTCGTCCACATAGCGGATCTGAGGCTCTTGCATTTCCGTCGCCCACATTTGCTTGATTGCTCCCATCTCAACGCCTCCAAATCCTCGATTTTTGCGCAAACCTATCCCGGCATTCGAAGGGCCCTTCGCCCTCGAATCACTTCGCCCAAACCACAAGCAACCTACACTACAACGCTGAAGCTCGACGCAAGCCGGCCCCGGCAATAAGTCTCGTTTCGATACTGAC
>DATJEQ010000102.1:0-3417 GCA_035496495.1 Polyangiaceae bacterium | reverse complement strand
AAGGGAATTGGGAGGGGGGCATTTCAAGTCCGCTGCGTGCGCGGGTGCTGGTGGGGCACCGCAGTTGGCAGCCCTTCCAACTGATCGTGGATCGCTGGCAGTTTGGCGGCGGTTCTCCGATTCGCGCCGGCATTCAATCCGCTATGAGCCAACGCGACAGCGCCGTGTGGCACCACCGCATCGCCTGCCCACTGCAGCCGCCGATGCCTTGGAGCGGAAACGATTGGCCCAGCGTATCGCTGATGCCGGATCTGAGCGCATACGTCGCGGAAGGGATCATCGCGCGTTATTGTGAGACCGCGCTGCATCAGCCGCTCGACGGATCCATGACCAGCATCGGCGCCTTGGACGGTTTCGTCAGTTTGATCGCGCCGCCCGGGGTCGCTGCCGATCCCAATGAAGGCTGGGTGAAACGCATTGCCGTGCTGCTCGGCGCGTATCTGGGTGAGGTATTTTGCCGGGCCTCCGCCGGCACTGGCTGGATTTCGTTGGATCAGGTGCAAGGGCCTGATGATTATGTGATCGCGCTGCGCAACGGCAGCCACGCGAAGCCCGTCGCCGAAATGCTCAGTCGATTCGGGCGAGTAGCCAAGGTGCGCCTGTCGGATTACCTGCGCGACGTGATGCTCGCGAGCCGCCCCCCGGTATAATGGTCGTGGTTAGACTCTGGTTCCCATGGACTTAAGCGACGCGAATCTGCCCTTTGCGCCGGGTGACGTCCTGGCTGAAAAATACCGCATCGATCGCGTGCTGGGTGTGGGGGGCATGGGCGTCGTCGTGGCGGCAACGCATTTGGACCTGGATTCTAAGGTCGCGATCAAGGTCATGCGCGGCGAGCTGTTGAGCAACGAATCTGCCGTGAAGCGCTTGGTCTTGGAAGCGCGTTCCGCGGCGAAGATCCGCAGTGAGCACGTCGCACGCGTGCTGGATGTGGGCACGCTACCGGGTGGCTCGCCGTACATTGTGATGGAGTTTCTTGACGGCTGCGACTTGGGTCAATTGCTCATGGAGCAAGGCCCACTGCCGGTGAGCCAAGCCGTGGATTTCTTACTCGAAGCCTGCGAGGCCCTCGCTGAGGCCCATGCCGCGCAGATCATTCATCGCGACCTGAAGCCAGAGAATTTGTTCGTTTCACGCCGGGCGGACGGCTCACCCAGCATCAAAGTGGTGGATTTCGGCATCTCCAAACAGTTGGGCATGACCCCTGGAACGCGCGCCCTGACCAATCCTTCGACGGCTGTCGGCTCCCCGCAGTACATGGCCCCTGAGCAAATGCAGGCGCGCCCGGTCGACGCGCGGGTCGATATTTGGGCGCTGGGTGCCATTCTGTATCAGTTGGTCAGTGGGAAACACGCCTTTGACGGCGAGACGCTGCCGGAGGTGTGCGCCAAGGTGCTGAGCGAGGATCCGCCGCTACTTCAGAGCGTGCGCGCGGATCTTCCCAAGGATCTCGAAGTGATCGTCTCACGTTGTTTGCGCAAGGATCCTCAGCAGCGCTTCGAGGATGTCGCGTCCCTGGCCCTCGCACTCACGCCGCTCGGCACCACGAGTGCTCAGCTGTCACTCGAGCGCATCACGCGCGTCATCCGAGGCGCGGGTTCAGTGGTTGCCATCACACCGAGCATGAGAAAGAACGAGTCCGGCTCGGGAACTGCGCCCACCATTGCCGCTAGCACACCGATCGCGAGCGGCGGCACGTTTGCTTCTACACCCGCTCAAAAGAGTTCGGCATTGAAGTGGCTGGTGCCCGCGTTGCTCGCACTTTCGGTCGGCGTCATCGCAGCGTTGCTCCTGCGCTCCCCGACCACAGACACCGCACAGGGCACGCCCGCCCCGGTTGCAAATTCTCCCGCAGTTGTCGCGAGCAAGGCGCCCACGGCCACCGCCCCGGCGGCCGCGCCGTCGATCGTCGCTGCACCCGATTCCATTCCGCAACCTTCAGCCAGCACCAACGCAATTCCCTCCGCAAACGCTGTCGCGCCGCTGGCCGTTGCACCGCCGGCGGTTTCCGCAAATCAAAGCGGTAAGGTGGCTCGACCAGTGCGCAAGCCGTTGCCCAGCAAGAACACCAACGAATCCGCTGACAAAGCCTGGGATCCAGCCAGCTTTGGCGGGCGCCGCTGAAATCCTACGAGAACTCGCCCAGCGCTTGCAACAACGCCGAGACTTCGTCGTCAGTGCCTACGGTGATGCGCAGGCCGTCGTTGAGCAGTCGCATACTGAAATAACGCACCAGAATTCCACGGTCTTTCAAGAATTGATACGCCGCCGCGGCGCGCTCGGCACTGCTCAGCCGCGCAAACACGAAGTTAGCTTCACTGGGCAGCACCTGCATTCCGAGCGCAGTAAGACCCGACACCAGCTGGGCGCGGCTCCGTTGAATGCGCGCTACATTTGCTCGCATCCAAGCTTGATCGCGCAATGCGGCAGCTCCGGCCACAATCGCCAGGCGGTCCAAATTGTAGCTGTCCTTGATCTTAGTGATACCCGCGACCAATTCTTGAGACGCGAACAACAGGCCCAGGCGCATGCCGGCTAAACTGTAGCTTTTGGAAAAAGTGCGCAGCACCACGACATTGGACTCTACCTTGGCGAGTTCCAGTGCATTGCTTGCCGCAAAGTCCGCATACGCTTCATCGATCACGAGCACACCGTCCTTGAGACCGCGAGCTAGCTTTTGCAATCGGTCGACCGGGTGGCGGGTGCCGGAGGGCGAATTGGGACTGGCGATGAACACGATCTTAGCGCCCAACTTGTCCAAGCCTTCAGGCAAGTTGAACTGTGGATCAAAATCCACGGTGACGTGCACCGCGCCTTGGGCGCTGGCCAGCGTCTCGTACAGCACGTAGGTGGGATAGGGGAACGCGATCTTCTCCCCCGGTTCGACCAGGGAGCGCACCAAGAGCGCGAGCAGTTCGTCCGATCCGTTGCCGTGCAAGATCTGCTCTGTGGGAAACCCGTGCAGGCGCCCTGCCTCTTGGCGCAATGCCGTGGCCCACGGGTCACTGTACAGTCGCAGTTTATTGCCATCGCCCTGGAGCTCATCGGCAATGGCCTGCGCAACGGCGGGGCTCGGTGGGTAAGGATTCTCGTTGGTGTTTAGCTTAATCAGGCGCGAGAGCCCCTGCGGCTGTTCACCGGGCACATAGGCCTGCATCGCCTCAACACAGTTGCGAAAATGCACGGGAGCCATGACCCAGGCGCTTCGCATAGCGCCTTATGCCCAGAATTTCTAACGAAAAGCGGCCCACTGCGCCCAGTGCGGACGGCGCATTACGGGCGGATGGAAACCCCGTTATGGGTGGATGGAAACCAACGTGCCGTCGCGGCTCATTGCTCCGTGCCACTTGAGCGGCACCGCGGGGCTCGACCAACCGAAGAGCCAGCGCGCATCAAAGGGCGACAGATTCACACAGC
>DATJEQ010000101.1:0-4853 GCA_035496495.1 Polyangiaceae bacterium | reverse complement strand
CGGCGTCTTTTCCTTCAGCTGCACGACTGCCATTCCATCGTCCGTAGCAACTGGGGCAGGCAGTAGGTCGTCTGGCTTTTGCAAGCCGAACAGCTGCGGCGCAATGGAACCTGCTGCCGTGGGCAACGGATTGCCCGTGATCGGGAAGTTCCCTGAGATCTCGATCTTCGGGCGATCGTCGACGGCCAACGCCTTCTTCTGCAGCGCGGGTTGATATTGCTTTGGCGCCGGTGAACTCGCGAGCAGCGCGTTCACTTGATCTTGTACCGCTTGCTCAAGGCCTGCGCCCTTCTGCGCGGCGGCGAGCACCGCTGCAGCGAAGCTTTCCACTTGTTTTTGCGCCAACTCATCGGCGGTGATGCGCTGCAATGCGATCTGCCTTGCTGTCCTCTCTAGATCGGCCTGGGCCACTTTGGCATTCACGCGCACCAGGCGCGCGCTCGTTTCCGAGACGATCAACGACGAGACTTTGCCCGCGGGCAGATCCGCCACCGCTTCTTGCACCTGCGCCAGATCGACATCGTTGGCAGCAGAAAAGCAGCCCACGCGGCCGCCGTCGACGGCACTCGGGTCGCTGCTCATGCTGCGGGCTGCCATCGCGAAATCCTCTGCCGAAGCAAGCTTCGCCTGCACATCCTGCAGCTCCTTCTTAGCGGCAGCTTTCTCCTCTTCGTTCAGTGCACTCAGATCGACGACGATCTCGCTGATGTCGGCGCATCCAGCGCTGTAATCGCCTTTGCTGCTTTCCCAGGCTGCATCGAGTTTCTCTTTGGCCGTCTTGGCGAATTCTTGCTGTTGCTCGGCAGTGGGGAAAACGGCGAAACGCGCGAACCAACTGCGCGGAACGTGGGCAATGCGCGCCACGGCTTTGCTGCCGTCGCGGCTGTACTGAGCAAAGGCTTCCGCATCCGAGACGCGCACTTGGCTCTCAATCAAGGCGCGCATGCGCGAGGCGATGACTTCCGCCTCTTGTGAATCCTTGAAATCCTTGGTGCTCATGTGAGCGAAGTTCATGACCGAGCGCTTGTAGATGGTGAAATCGAAATCCTTCGTTTTCGAATTGCGTACTGGGATGTACGTCACCATGTCGTTGGTTTCGAGCTGGTACTTCTGATTCATGCGCAGTGCATTCTTCGCCGCTGGCAGCGAGTAGTGCACGCGCCCCGATCCCAGCTCCTTGTCCAACTCGTCTTCGCTCACACCCACGCCCAATTTCTCAGCTTCGCGCAGCAGCAGCTCGCGTTCGATCAGCCCATCGACCACTTGCTTGCGCAGCCCCTGGCGACGGATTTGCTCTGGCTCAAGCTGCGGCGGCACTGAGAGCCGAAAGGCAGAGGTAAAATCTTTGGGCGGCACGCATTTGCGCTGCAAGCGCACCACGCATTCCTCAGCCACGTTGGCGCTCTTGATCCGGTAATCGAAGGCGAACGCCGCGATGATGAGCATCACGATGCCCGCCATCACGAATTGAATGAATCCCCCGCGTCGCAGCAAACTCAGCATGATTTCAGCTCCATTGTGACCGCACGACAGCGCGCTGATTGTTCGGTCGCCCGCGCCAATACCACGGGGGGCAAGGTCGACAACACTTCATTTCATGCGCCCAATTCCACGCGCCGGGGCCGTGCCCGATTAGCCCGCGTTTTTCGCTAGGTGCAGCGCATAGCGCAGCTCCTCGTGCAACTCTTGATCGGCAGAGAGCCTCTTCTGAAACGCGATTTCACACCAAGTATCCAGGCGTTTGCTGGGATCGCTGGGATCGAGCATGGGCACCACTGAGCGCTCCACCTCGCTGTAGCCCCGGCTGTGTAAAGGCTTGCCCAATACGACGACACGCCCGAACAGTTGTTCCTCAGATTCCCCCGGAAAATCCTGGGTTTGGGCGCGCAATACAATGCGCACACAAAGGCCGCCGTCGAACACCGCGGACACGCAGCTGTCCATAATCAGGTTGTCCCGCACCCGATCGGCCAGCACAACCCGCGAGCCCAGGGTGCGAAAGACCTCGAATCCGTTGGAGAGGAGGGTTTGTTTGAGTTCCTGAAGGGATCCGACGCTCATGGCGCTTCGTTATCCTGACCCTGGCGATTGCGCCGGTGCCGTTGCGCTGGGAGTACAGTTAGTGACCGTAAAGATGCAGGGTGATGGAAC
This sequence comes from Polyangiaceae bacterium, assembly GCA_035496495.1. Lineage (GTDB taxonomy): Bacteria > Myxococcota_A > Polyangia > Polyangiales > Polyangiaceae > SZUA-265. Next base: position 2,702 of record DATJEQ010000101.1, on the reverse strand, counting down.
TCACTACGGTAGTGACTGGCCGTTACAGTTTCAATGGAATTCCGGTCCGGCCTAGCCCAGTAAGCCCTGTGAAATGTCAATTCATGCATATCTGCCGGGGGTTTTTGCCACACGTGTTAAGCTGCCGCCCCGTGAGTGGAGCCGATAGAGGGCAGCCTTCGCTTAGACGAAATGCCGGGGGAGTACGTCACGAGGCGTCTCGAAGGGTGGAGCTGCGCTCGGCGGGCAAGGTGTTCGGCGGTTGGACCCTGAATCTCAGCCGCGGGGGCGCGCGTCTGGTGTTGGTTGAAGAAGAAGAAGGCGCGGTGGCTGAAGGGGTGGATTGCACCATTGAAATCGATGGTGACCCCAGTGGTGCCAGGCCTGCCCACGTCGTGTGGGTGCAGAACGAACCCGACGGGCAGATCGCCGGCGTGAAGTTTTTGGACGTTGAAGACGGCGCGCCGCCCTAGAAGGCGTAGAGCAGCCGGCGCGTGACCAGCCCATCACTGAGCGACCAAGCCATCAGCGAGATCTTCTCGCAAGGCGGCGCGTTGACTTCTGCATTGCCGGGATACGAATTCCGTGAAGGCCAGTTGCACATGGCGCAAGCAGTGACGCGTGCGCTTGCCGACGAGCGTGTTCTGCTGTGTGAAGCCGGCACCGGTACTGGCAAGACACTCGCCTACCTGATTCCCGCCATCTTGTGCGGCAAGAAAGTCATTGTTTCGACCGCGACGCGTGCACTACAGGAACAGATCCTGCATCACGATCTGCCGCTGATTGAGCAGGCCCTGGGTTTCCAGGTGAACGCGGCTTTGATGAAGGGGCTTGGCAATTATCTGTGTTTGCGTCGCTACGAATTAACGCGCAGTGCGCCGAGCCCCGAGCTGCAATCCTTGCGCAAGTTGGCGCTGATTGAAGATTGGGCTGCGCGCACAGTGGAAGGGGACATCAGTGAGCTGCACGAGATGAACGAGGCCGATCCCTTGCTTTCAAAGGTCGTTTCATCGAGTGAGACGCGCATCGGGCCTAGCTGCTCGTACCATTCGGATTGTTTCGTCACCAAAATGAAGCAACGTGCGGCGGCCGCTTCTTTGGTGGTGGTGAATCACCATCTATTTTTTGCAGATCTCGCGCTGCGCGGGCCGCACCCAGGGCAAGTGCTACCGAATTACGATGTGGTGATCTTCGATGAGGCGCACCACTTGGAAGACATTGCCACGAATTTCTTCAGCTTGCGCGTCTCAAGCGGCGCCTTTGATGTGCTTTGTCGCGACGCGCAGGCGGCCTTCGAGCGATTGAGGGACGAGCGCGGCCCGCCAGCGGTGATCGATGCGTTGCGCCGTGCAGCCGGCGATTTCTTTGAACACGTCAGAAAGCTACACCCCAGCGCCGACGGCCGCAGCGCGGTGCAGAGCGGAACCTGGAGCGGGGGCGGCGCTCGGTTGTGGCACGATTTGGATACTGCGCTGGAGGCGACCTTGGCTGTATGCGAAGTGGCGCGTGGGCGAGACGAGGTACAGGGCAGCGCGGGCCTGGCGAATGAGCTCGATGTGCTCGCGCGCCGCGCCGATAAGATGCGCAACCAACTCGCGAGCATTGTGGAGGCGGATGCGGCCTTTGTGGCTTGGGTTGAAGTCAACGCCCGCGCGGTGCAGCTCAGCGCCTCCCCGGTCAATTTGGCCCCCACGCTGCGCAATCAGCTGTTCGACGTTGTGCCCAGCGTGATCTTGACCAGCGCCACACTCGCGGATTCCTCGGGGCCACAAGGCGCCTACAATTTCCTGCGCCAGCGTTTGGGTCTCGATGAAAACATGAGTCAGCCGGAAGAGCTGGTGGTGCCCGCGCCGTTCGATTTTGCAGGGCGCTCTTTGTTGTACGTGCCCAGTGACTTGCCCGCGCCGGGTGAGGAGCAATTCACGGCACAGGCGGCCGCACGGGCCTCGGAGTTGATCCAAATCACCGACGGCGGCGCCTTTGTGCTCACCACGTCCGTTCGCGCAATGCGAGAATTGCACGCGGCCCTCTCCGCGAGCGCCGGCGATCGGCTCATCCTGCTTCAGGGGGAAGCACCGAAGCACGTATTGCTTCAGCGTTTTCGCGATGACGGGCGCGCTGTGTTGGTCGCCACCTTGAGCTTTTGGGAAGGCGTTGACGTTCCGGGTCACGCGTTGCGACTGGTTATCATGGACAAGTTGCCCTTTGCCGTTCCCACGGATCCGATCTTAAAGGCGCGCGCCACGGCGCTGGAGCAAGCGGGTCAAAGCGGCTTTCGCGATCTCTATTTGCCGCTCGCTCAGCGCACCCTCAAGCAAGGCTTCGGTCGCTTGCTCCGCCACCGCGACGACATGGGCGTCGTGGCCGTGCTCGATCCACGCCTGCGCCAACGCGGCTACGGCAAAAAGCTGCTCTCCGCATTGCCTCCCTCGCCCCAAGTCGAAACCCTGGATGCGGTGCGCGAATTCTGGCGTTCGTTCGCGATCATCCCCCTCCGGGGTTGATTTCCGTAGCGCCCCTCCGGGGTTGATTTCCGGGGGCCCTGATCCCCCTCCGGGTCTGATCCCTTTCGCTGATCCCTTTCCGGGGTTGATTTTCTTCGCAACCGACGGCGCGGGCGAGCCGACCAGTGAGGCATGACCTTGCCCCGCGACGTTATCCCCGGCCGCATCTACATGTTCACCCGCCGCTGCACCCAGCGGCAGTTCCTGATGCGCCCTGAC
>DATJEQ010000100.1:0-10488 GCA_035496495.1 Polyangiaceae bacterium | reverse complement strand
GGATTTGGCCGAGCATTACTTGCACCGCGCCGAGTTGGCAGAAACGCCACAAGCACAAGCGGAGCAGCGCCTCTTGCTCGCGCGCATTTGCCGAACCCGACTCAACGATACCTCGCGCGCCATCGATCAATTGGAAGAAATCACGCGCATTGTCCCGCAGCACGCAGCCGCAATCGCGGATTTGGAAGCGCTGCGCGACGCCGGCGAGCAACGCGAGCGAGTGATCGAGATCTTGCGCCCGATCTACGAAGAATCTGACGCTTGGCAGCGGCTGATTTCGCTCAACGAAGATCGGCTGTCGCTCACGGACGATCCGGGCGATCGCTTGTCAATTTTGAAAGACAACGCGCGACTTTGGGAAGATCGTGGCCATGCTCCAGAGAGCGCGCGCGTCGTGTTCGGCAGTGCGCTCGATCTGGATCCCAATGACAATGACGTGCGACGCGATTACGAGCGATTGGTTGAGCAGACGCACGCTTGGGCTGAACTCGTGGAGCGGTATGAGCGGCTGCTGCAACTGCCGGATCTGATCGAACGTACGGAATTTCTGGGCGTGTTGGTCAAAGCCTACGACAGCGAACTGCACGATCCGCGCAACGCGCTCTCCTCGGCTCGCAAGTTGATCGAGTTCGACATGAGCCATAGCGAGGTCGTCGATCAGGCCGTGAATTTTGCGCTGCTCTTGGGCGATTGGCAGAGCTTGGTCCAGCTTTTGGAAGTGAAGGTGGATCTGCAGCTTGACGACGTGCAGCGAGCGCTGATTTGGCACGAAATCGCCACCACTCAATATGACATGCTGGGCAACGTTGCCGGCGCGGTGGAGGCGGGCGAGCGCACCTTGGATGTCGAACCCAGCAACCTAGCTTGGCTCGACTACCTGATTGGGTTGCACCAAGAGCACAATCAGCCCGAGCGCTTGGTGGAACTGTGTCAACAGCGGCTGGAAGCGAGCACGGAAGATGCCCAAAGGCGCTACGAGATGCTGCTGATCATGGCGGAGGCCTATTATGGGCGTCTGAATGATCCGATCAGCGCGGCGGAGCGTTTGGAGCAGGCTCTGGGCGAGCGACCCGGCGACGCGGCCGCATTGGAGCAGTTGGCAGGGCTGCACAAGTCCCAGCAGGCCTGGCCGGAGTATTTGCAGGTCCTTGCGCGGCTGAGTGAGGGCGCGACCGATGAGAGCGAGAAGGCAAGATTTATCAAGGAAATCGGAGCGTTACAGCTTGGTGAGCTGAATGAGCCCCAGCAGGCGTTGCAGTCGTATCGTCAGGTCTTATCCCTGCGCCCGGCTGATGACGAATCGCTTGCGGCGGTGCTGGGAATTGGCCGCGATCACGAAACGGAACGCCGCGAGGTTGCCGATCTATTGGTGCCGTTGCTTGGCAGCGATCATAACGCGCCCCGCTTGATCGAGGTATTGGAGCTGCGCTTGGGCACTGAGCTAGAGGCGCAAGCCAGAGTGGCCACGCTGCGCAGCATTGCGGAAGTCAAAGAGCAGCGCCTGAAAGACACCAACGGAGCGCAGCAGAGTTTGCTCAATGCACTGCGCGAAGCCCCCGAAGACGCCTCGCTGCACGCTGAACTCGAACGGTTGAGTGGCCTCAATTCAGCGTGGAGTGACTACGCACAAGTACTGGAGGAGTGTGCGCCCTCTGCCGACGCGGCAGTGAGTCAGGATCTGTGGTTGCGTCTGGGGCGCATTGCCGAAGACCAGCTGCAGGATGTGAAGCGAGCGATTGCCGCCTACAATCATGCGATGGAGCACGCAGGGGACCAACCAGACCTCCTCGCGACTTTGGATCGGTTGTACACACGTATCGCTGACGCCAAATCGCTCGCCAAAGTCATTGAGCGCCGTTTGGCGGTGGCATCACAGGATCTCGATCGCGCTCCGCTGTATCTGCGTATGGCGCAGTTGGCCCGCGGCAAATTTGAAGACCCACAGAGTGCTTTGAGCAGCCTCAAGCTGGCCTTGCAGGCCAATGCAGATCAGTCAGGTGTGGTGGAAGAATTGGAGCAGCTCGCCGATCTGAAGGAGTTGTTCGAAGAGGCGAGCGTCGTCCTGGAAGGGATCTACCGTCGCACAGGGCAAACAAGCCGCCTTGCAGCGCTGTACGAGCGTCGTGTTGATTTGGCGGAAACGGCGGGCGAACGCGGCGAAAAGCGCAGGCAATTGGCGACCGTGCTTGAGCAAGAGTTGAACGACAGCGCCGCCGCGCAGAAGGTGCTGCACCACGGTTTGGAGGAGGCCCCCAGTGACGAGCAGCTGCTGGGTCAACTCGAAGCGGTGTTGACCAAGACGAATGATTACGCCGGTGCGGCCGCGGCGTTGGAGCAGGCCGTGGGGGTGAGCACAGGCCTTGCTTCTACCGTCGCCCGCGATTTGTATATCCGCGCCGCTCATTGGTACCGCGATCGCGCAGGCAACACGTCGGGCGCACTCAAGGCACTCCAGTCGGCATTGGAGCTCGATTCCTCCAACGATCAACTGCTGCAAGAGATCGATCAGTTGCAGCGGCAAGGAGGCGATAGCCGTGGGTTGCTCGAAACGCTGCAACAAAGGGCGCAACTTTCCAGCGACCCCGCACAGCGCGAAGCCCTGTACCGCCAAGTGGTCGAGCTGGCTCAATCGGTGGAACCGGAAGCAGCCGACAACGCATTGCGTGGCCTTTTGAAGGTAGAGGAAAGCAACGCCTGGGCGCTGCGCACTCTGCAAGAGCGCTGCGAAGCGGCAGGCAATTACAAGGAAGCATTTGCACTGCTCGAGCGCCGCATCGCGTTGGCAAGTCAGCCCGACGAAATCGCCAGCTTGCGCCACCACGCCGCGCGCATCGCTCGCGAGCAGTTGCACTCGGATAAGGTCGCCATTGGTTTGTACGCTGAGCTGTTCGAGGCCAACGTCGGAGACGAAGTCGCTGCCGGCGCCCTGCGTGAGTTGTACACGGAAGGAAAGAAGTGGGCCGATCTGCGTAAGGTATTAGAACGTCTGATCGTGGCCGGCGCCACGGCTCAGGTGCGTATCGGTTTGCGCTTGGAGCTGGCGGATCTGTGCAGCACGAAGCTGAAGGACAACACGGGCGCGATGGAAGCATTGCAGGGTGTTCTGCTGGACGACGCAGGGCACAGCGAGGCGGTTTCTCGCTTGAATGCGTTGTACGAGGCCACGGGCCAACACGCTGAGCGCGCACAACTGTTAGAGCAGCAAGTGGCGGTGGCGGAGGAACGAGGCGAAAGCACTGCTGCATTGACCTTCCGCACCACCTTGGCCGAGGTTCAAGAGAATCTGCTGAAAGATAAGGGCCGTGCGATCACTACTTTGGAGGCTATCCTCAGCCGCGACCCAACGCAGATCGCCAGCTTGCAGTCACTGCTGCGCTTGCTGCGGCTCGAAGGGCGCACGGCCGACAGAGTGGTTCGGCTCCAGCAGCTGATTGAGCGAAGCCCGCAAGCCGAGGCAGTGACACTGACGGCTGAACTGGCGCAGGCCCAGCGTGAGCTGGGTGACACCGCCGGAGAAATTGAGACGCTGGAGAAGGGGCGTGCGCTGGATCGCAGCCACGCGGAGTTCGGCGCGCAGCTGCTGGCAGCGTATGAGAAAGGCGCGCGTTGGGAGCCGCTGGCAAAGCTGGTCGCCGAAAACGCGGAATCCGCAACGGATAACGGCGAAAAGATCGCGCTGTTACGCAAGGCCGCACGTGTGCACCTGGATAAGCGACAAGATCCGGCTGCCGCAGCCGAAATGCTCGCCAAGGCCAGTGCCCTCAATCCAACCGACCGTGAGCTGTCTCTGCAATTGTGCGACGCCTACACGCAATCGGGGCGCGCCGACGAATCGCTGCGCGTGTTGGAGCAAATTGTAGAATCGTTCGGTGGGCGTCGCAGCAAAGAGTTGGTCGATGTGCACCAGCGGCTGGCGGCCGCGTACCAGTCGAGCAATCGCACCGAGCAGGCAATAGCGGAGCTGGACAAGGCTTTCCGCATTGAGCCCGGCAACATGGGCGTGCTGAGGGATCTGGGGTTGTTGGCCTTTGCGGCTGGGGATATGAAGAAATCCCAGCAAATGTTTCGCGCGCTGCTGCTGCAGAAATTCGAAGGCGAAACGCCGATCAGCAAGGCTGAAGTCTTCTATCACCTGGCGCTGATCCACGAAAAACTGGGTGAAGGCCCGAAAGCGCTGCAAATGGCAGAGCGCGCCGTGCAGACCGACCCCTCGTTGCAAATCGCCGTTGAGATGGTGGCGAAGCTCAAGGGGTGAAAACCACCGCATTTCTGGTGCGGATGGAACGCAAATGGGCACCCTAGTTTCCATCAACGGAAAGATCGTGTCGGCCAACGATGCGACTGTTTCGGTCTTTGATCGCGGCTTTCTGTACGGGGATTCTGTCTTTGAAACGGTGCGCACCTATGGCGGGAAGCCCTTCGCCTTGCACAAGCACTTAGAGCGCTTGGAACGCAGCGCCGCGCTGGTCTTCATCGACGTGCCCGTCACGCGCAGCGAACTCACGGCAGAAATCGAAGAACTGGTGGCGCAGGCAGGCAACGAAGAGAGCTACTTGCGCATTATTGTAACCCGTGGGCAGGGTGAGTTGGGGCTGGACCCCAGTGCTGCCGTCAGTGCCAATCGGGTGGTGATCACTGCGCCCCTGCATCCCCCCGCGCCGCAGCTCTACCAGTCTGGCATTAAGGTGATCACATTCCGCACCCAACGCGCGACCGACGCAGTGGGCGCCGAAGGGGCAAAGGTGGGCAACTACCTGTCCAGCGTGCTCGCCATGCGTGAAGCCAAGAAGGTGGGCGCGTTAGAGGCCTTGATTGTCGACGCCAAAGGGCGGGTGATAGAAGGCGCCACTTCCAACCTATTCTGGCTGCAAGGGGGCACGTTGTTCACGCCGCCCTTGGAAGTCGGCATTCTCGCGGGCATTACGCGGGCCTATGTATTGGAGGCGGCCAAGAGCCTGCAGCGCCCAGTGCAGCAACTGGCACCCAAACTGAAAGAATTGCTCAGTGCGGAAGAGGTGTTCATCTCCTCCAGCATCCGTGAATTGCTACCGGTGGTTGCAGTCGACGGCAAACAGATTGGAACCGGGAGCCCTGGGCCAATCACCCGCGAGCTCCACCAGCGATTCCGCCAGATGGTCACTGAGCGATCGTCGTGAGCCGCTCAGCCCGCTGATGCCGTCGCTTGTTCCGGCGCTGTGGGCACCGGAATCGGAAGCCCGCCGCGATTCTGCGCTGCCAACAGGCTGATGGCCTTCTCGAAATAACCGCGCAAAAATGGAATTTCTCTCGGTGGCTCCGTGATCAACCCTGCCTTGCCGATGACTTGAATCAGCGCCGCCACCTGCAACGCCACGCTCTCCCCCTCGCGGCTCAAGATGCTCAGGCCGGAGTCCTTCAACAACCCAGAGAGATCCGCGCGCACTTCAGGAGTGAAATAGCGATCCGTCGCCGCCGCGACTTCTTCCTTGATCCAGGAAGCCAGGGCGTCCGGCTCCGGCGATTGTCCCGGTGTGAAGTGTTCGCCGACCTTGCGCAGTAGGGCATCCACTTCCACCGCTGGCGGGAACAGCCGTCGAAATTCCGGCTGTTGATGCAAACTGGCGGATTGTGCCGTCATCGATCGCGCATCGTCGTCAGCGAATTCGAAGCCCTCTTCGTCGAACGGGTGCGCGGTTGCTTCTGCGGGCACCGGAGTCAGCAGCGGCTCGGCCGTGTCGAACCCGAGCGGCTCGATCAGTCCGCGTGCCACGTGAGTCTTGCGCGCACTGGCAATGCGCGAGCGCGCCCAAGCGGGCGACACCGGGATCGCATCGTAATCGGCGTAGGGGAACGCCTTGCGGAGCTGTTCTTTGATCTTCGATGTACTCAAATCGCCGTTCTCGATGCGCGCAATCCCTTGACCGTCGCGCAGCAACACGAAACACACCCGCGTTTTCCCGGTGGTCGAACGGCGGTACAGTGCGAAGACGACCACGCCGCTGGGATCGGGCGCCAGCATCAGTGCTTGCTCTTCGCTGGCCTCTTCGGATTGCAATGAGGCGACGTGGCGCTTTTCGGGAATTGTTACGCCGCGCGACTTGAGCACGTTGAGCCCGCGCTTCGCGGCCTTGCGTGTCGCCCCCTGGGCTTGCTCAGAGGCTTCCAGAACCGCAGCGGCATTGCCCGCCTTGATCCACGCTGCAACCAGGGCCTCTGCGCGTGCTCCCGCGGCCGCGAGGACAGCTTTGGCATTCTCTGAGGTGGCTGCGAGATCGGTAGCGCTGAAGGATGCGGATTGAGTCATTGCTTTCGTGGTCTCCTTTGGGGCGCGATCAACGTCGCGCAATCATGTCGATCTCGACGCTGGCGTCGCGGGGCAGTGCGGCAACTTGAACGGTGGAGCGTGCTGGTGGGCATTGCCCGAAATAGCTTTCATACACCGCGTTCACGCGCGAAAAGTCCGCGAGCGAACGCAGGTAAATTGTTGTTTTTACGACAGAATCAAAATTGGCCCCGGCTTTGTGCAGCACGGCCTTCAAGTTCTCCATCACTTGACGCACCTGATCTTCAATTTCCCCGCCTACCAAATTGCCCCGGGCGTCCAATGGGATCTGCCCACTGGTAAAGATCAGATCGCCGGAGACAATGGCCTGAGAATAGGGGCCAATGGCGGCGGGTGCATCTGCTGTGACAACGGCGGATTTGGGCATGTGGATCAGCACATTGGATCAGGGGGCCGCGAATCTTGCGGCGAGCAGGGGGCGAAAATCAACAGGTTAGGGGGCGAACTCTAGCTTCAGCGGGAAACATCGATCCCGCGGCGGCCCACGATAGCCCGCCCCAGAGTGACTTGGTCGGCAAATTCGAGGTCGCCGCCGTGGGGCACCCCGCTGGCAATGCGGCTGATCACTAGGCCCTGTTTGCCCAATTCCGAGGCCAACAAGAATGCGGTGGCCTCGCCATCGACGGAAGGGGGAGTAGCCACAATGATCTCCTTCACGCCCAGATCGGCGCAGCGCCGTTTGATTTCCTCCAGTGGCAAATCGTCGGGCCCGATGCCTTCCAGCGGCGAGAGCAGGCTTCCTAAGATAAAATACCTGCCGCGCATGGCCCCGCTGCGCTCGATCGACAGCTGATCTTGGACCCGGGCGACGATGCACAGCAATTGATCGTCGCGGCGCGAGTCTCGGCAAATGGAGCACACGAATGCGCCGGAAGGATCCACCTCGGCGATGCCGTGACAGCGCTCGCACGTGCCCACCCACGCGGGCAGTGCTGCCAATTCATTCGCCAGATCGCGGGCAAAATCCGGATCTTGTACGAACATCAACGCGAAGCGGTGTGCGGTCTTCTCACCCACGCCCGGTAGGCGCGCGAGCAGTTGCACAAGGCGGCGCAAGCGATCAGGCAGCATTCATCCTCTGCATCAATCTTCTGCAGGGCGCACCTCTTTGATGCGCCCGCCCAAGATTTCTATCGCTTCAAGCACCTTCGGGTGTTGTTGAGCGCGCTCGGTGGCCGCTTGTTTGCGGGCGGCGCGTGCGTCGGCGGCCATGGCCGCAAGCGTTTGCTCACCGGCCAGCGCAGCAGACGCCTGTACAGAAATCTTTGGAGTGGAATTGAAGTGAGCGGTCGCCACTTTTTTCAGCAGCTGGTGCACCTCACTCGAATTCAACTTCTGTTCAAAAACACTGCCCTTCTCAATTCCTAGCTGCATTTCTTGTGCATCGATGCGCAGCGGTACGACATGCTGCAACACAGAAGCCAGCTCAGGCCGCCCCTCGCGGATCTGATCGAGCAGTGTGCTCCACAATTCGAGATTGCTGTTCCCACTGGCAGACCCCATGGCCCCAGCGGGAACCGCTGCTCCCTTCGCGCCGTTCTGCGTCGCAGGCATCGGTTGCGTCGGTTGCATTGCCCTGACTGGTTGAGTCGGTTGCCCGGGTTGTGCCGATGACATCGGTTGCGCCGATGGCATCGATTGCGTCGATGGTGCTGTCTGGGGCGGTGCGGGTTGTTGGGCGCCCTCGGCGCGGCGCGCGGGCGCCGGTGAACTCGCAGCAGCGACTGCAGCACGGGGTGTCACTTGCTGAGCGCCTCCACCAGTTCCGCCTCCCGATCCACCAGCGGACGAAGCGCCCGACCCAAGCCGGTGCTCCAACGCTGAGAGTCGACTCATCCATTCCTCAATGGGGATCAACGCGGGGCGACGCGCCAAGCGAATCAGCAACATCTCCAGGGCCGCGCGCGGCTGCCCTCCTCGGAGCACGTCGTCGAACCCACGCGAAAAACCCTGGTGCAATCGAACCAGATCGTCGGCCTGAGCTTGCGACGACAGCTGTTGCACATCTTTCTGCTCTTGATCCGGCAAATCCAACAAATCCTGCGGCTTGTCGCACACTTTGCAGATAACCATGTCCCGCAGCAGGCTGAGCAGGTCGCGCGCGACGCTGGCTATGTTGAAGCCCTGGTTGCTCAGCTCAGTGACGGCTCGCACGCAGCCTTCCGCATTGCCCAACAGCAGGTCACCCGCCAGTGAGTAGAGCACTTGGTGGCTGGCAACTCCCAACACCTTGGCCACGTCATCAGCGCGCAACGCTTGTGCGTTGTAGGCCAGCACTTGATCCAAAAGGCTCATCGCGTCGCGCATGCTGCCCGCCGCTTCACGCGCCAAAATGCTCAACGCGGCGTCTTCCGCTTCAATCTTCTCTTGACTCAATACGTAGCGCAGCCGCTCCACAATCAACGACAGTGAAATCATTCGGAAGTCGAAGCGCTGCACGCGACTCAGAATGGTGATCGGGATCTTGTGCGATTCGGTGGTGGCAAAGATAAACTTCACATGCGGTGGGGGCTCTTCCAGCGTCTTGAGGAAGGCGTTCCACGCTGGGCCCGAGAGCATGTGCACTTCATCTATGATGAAGATCTTGTATCGGTCGCGCGCAGGTCGGTATGGCAACGCATCTTGCAGTGCCCGGATCTCGTCGACGCCGTTGTAGCTCGCGCCGTCTATTTCCTGAACATCAAGATCGGATCCTGCCGCGATCTCCTTGCACGCGGCGCACGCCAAGCACGGCTCCCCCGTGGGCCCGGAGTCGCGCAAGCAATTGAGCGCCTTGGCCAAAATGCGCGCGCTGGTCGTCTTGCCGACACCGCGAACCCCGGTAAATAGGAATGCATGGGCAATGCGCCCTGATTCGATCGCGTTCTGCAGCGTGCGCGACACGTGCTCTTGCCCCACCAGATCCGCAAAACTTTGCGGCCGCCACTTGCGCGCGAGAACGACGTAACTCATGGGAGCCCTGTTCCGTAGCATTTCGTTACAGCCGGCTCAAAGCGTATCCCTGATGCAAGAACCGCAATCTCCCAACACGCGGATCGCGGGAGAAATCTGCGCCTTTCGCGCTGGCGATGCGTTACCCTTGGGCCGGCTCATGGCAAAACTCGACAGCGAGGCGCAAAGTACCCGCGTGCACAGCGCGGCCAGCACCGAGCGCGTCGTTACCGCCGACAAGCAATACGTGTGGCACCCGTACACCGCGATGCGGGAATACATCGATGCGACGCGTCCGCTGGTGGTGAGCCGAGCTCAGGGCAGTCGCTTGTTCGACGAGAACGGGCGCAGCTACTTGGACGGCAATTCATCGTGGTGGGTGGCCTCTCTAGGGCATGCGCACCCGCGCCTTTTGCGGCGTTTGCACGAACAAGCCGATGCGCTCTGTCACGTTTCATTGGCCGGTATCGCGCATGAACAAGCGGCGCTCTTGGCGGAGGAATTGATCACCGTGGCTCCAGCCGGGTTGACGCGCGTGTTCTACAGTGACGATGGGACTACGGCCGTCGAAGCGGCGCTCAAGATGGCGCTGCAGTATTGGGCTCAAAATGGTCGACCCCAACGCCGTCGATTTCTGGCGCTTGAGGGTGCATTCCACGGCGAATCGATCGCGGTCACCTCGCTGGGCGGCATCGAAATCATTCGGCGTTCCGTGGCCGGCGTTATGATCGATTGCTTGCGCGTGCCTCCCGGGCAAGCGGGGCAGCAGGTGGCATTCGAGCAACTCAGTACGACTTTGAACGAACAGCAGGAAGAAATCGCTGCGGTCATTTTAGAACCGATGCTGCAGGGTGTGGGCGGTATGCGCATTCACAGCGCAGAGTATTTGAAACAAGCGCGCGCGCTGACCACGACGCTCGATATCTTTTTGATTTGCGACGAAGTGTTCACCGGATACGGCCGCACTGGTCCTATGTGGGCGAGTGAGCACGCGAATATCACCCCGGATTTGATGTGCTTAGCCAAAGGCTTTACCGCGGGCATGCTGCCCATGGCTGCGACGCTGGCCAGCGAGCGCATCTTTGAAGGCTTCATGCCAGGCCGCGAGCGAGCGTTCCTACACGGTCACAGCTATTGTGGCCACCCATTGGGCGCCGCTGTCGCGCGCGAAGTCCTCGCAATTTTCCGCGAAGAGCAAATCGTTGAGCGCGCGAGGCCCAAAGCGCGCAAGATTG
>DATJEQ010000099.1:0-3103 GCA_035496495.1 Polyangiaceae bacterium | reverse complement strand
AATGTGAGCAGGGTGCTCCACATCCGCCAGTGGTGAGTCGCCGTCGCAAGCAATCAGCCCGGTTACGATCACCGCAAGTCCGCCGGCAATGAACAGCTGAAAGATACCGCTTTCACCGCACGATGAAGGTCGCATGGGACTAATTTGCCGGCTCAACTGGCAACGGTCGTTGACTAAGGAAACGGCGGAGGCTGCGCTGAAGCGCTGCTCTTTGTGAGATCCGTGGCTGGCGCGTTGATCGCTGCCACCTGTGACGCTTGGGTGAGGATGTCGGGGTTGACGGCAATTTCTGATTCTTTTCCGCTCGGCGCGCCGTGGCAACCGCCACACAAGTTGCGGAAAATATCGCGTGGGAAGCCCTGCCGCACCACTTCACCTGGGTAATATTGAGTGGCTTCGCGTTGGTGGTGGAAGCCTGTAGTTCCATCTGCAAGCGGGATTGTCGCGGCGATCGAAACCGGCACGCCACCGGGCAGTGTCACGTGCGCCGAGCCGTCTTTCTTGTCGGGCGATACCGAACCCAACCGTCGACGCCGCACGTACAGCGACCCAAATTGATCTTGGATCACGAAGGCGCCGCCATCCGCGTAACTGTGGACTCCAACTTCAGGCGGTAACTGCTCCCAAAACTCGACGCTACTCAGACTTGTGTCGAATATCCGCTTACTGCGTGTGTTCTGCAGAACCAGACTGGTGAAGAACGGCAAGTCCATATAAGTCACGTCGGCGGTGTTGCCCGCAGCAACATGTGTAGAGCCGTTGGCTTCATCCAGCCGTGAAACGAATACACCGCGGTTGTCGCGAGCGAAAACAGCCACCGGCCAAATGATGTCGTTCGTTGGGTCATCCAGTAGCACTCTGCGTTCGCCGGATTGTGGATTCATGGCGGTGAGCGCGAAACGATCGGCAAATGACGCGAGATCCGTAGCACCGGCGGCGTAACTCACCAGCAATTTGCCGTCGGGCAACGGGCTGGGGCTCTTGTAGGCCCCCTGTGTGCCGCTGAGCAGCCCGCTGGCCGCGTCATCGACCAGCGACAATGAATGCTGGTAGAAATCCTCGTTGGGGTAAGTGATCGCGCCCGGATCTTGAACGTAATCTGCGGCGGTCGTGCTGCGCTGATCGATACCCAAGCTGCGATTGATCAAAGCCAAGGCACCCGCTCCGCGAATTGCTCCACGCTCACTGCCAATTGCAACAAGGTTCTTGTCGGACAGCTCGACGATGTCGGTCAATTGGTTGAACCCAATGGTGCTGCGCTGGGCAAACAATGGATGATAATCCCCTCCGTCCAGATCGATGCGACGCCCCGCAAGCTGATAAAAATTCGGAGCCCGCTTCTCGGTTGTGAAGATGACGCGCCCGTCGCCCATGAAAGAAGGCAACAGCTCCTGATCCAGCAAGAAAGTCAGCTGGCGAATCGCGCCATTCTCAAGCACGTACAGGTTCGCGTTCAGCCTGCTTGGGTCGGCCGGGCTGCGCTGCGGCCCTGAATAGCTGTAGGCCGCGGCGTTCATCACGTTGCCCCGCGTTGAGCTGAAGACAATGTCGCCATTCGGCGCAAATGCGGGGTCGAAATTGTGAATCAATTCGCCGTTCGCGGGGACCACGGAGCCCTGATCGTCGACTGCGGCTGCGGCAATGGTTGACTCGACCGCGCAAGTTCCGTCCTGCCCAATGACGTAAATCTGCCAGGGTTGATCTGCTGCTGAACGCGCGGAAAATGCGATTTTTCCCGCATCCCAAGAAACCGCAGGGCGCCGCACATCCACGCGTCCAACGCTCAGCCCGCAAGCGACGAGCAAGCTCTCGGAAGCGCCCAGCGTCGGCCAACCCTGCGCATCAACGGTCACCGGAGCGCGCCGCAGATCGGCCCCGGCGTTGAATGCTTCAAAATCCTGAAAGGTGTCAGGACCCGTTGGCGCCGGCCGCTGCACGTAAACAATCGAGGAAAAAGCCGGCAGCGTGGCGCGCCGCGCAGTGCGCTCGATCTTCATCCACGCCGCAATCACGCAGTATGGATCTTGATCGTTCAAGGGGCCCGTTTGCGCAGCGTCCAAGTCGCACGCTGCACGGTCGCTTGCGGCCAAGAGCGCCCCGCCGCGGTGCCGAATGCCCCCCTGACTGAGCGGCAAATTCTTCTTGATCAGACGACTCGCAGTCGGATCGTCCGAAGCCAAGTTGAGCTGCTCCAAGGTCAATCGGTAATTGGTGCGCGTCGCGGGCAATCCGAAGTGACCCCCGCTGCCCCCACGTAAGCGATAATCGTGGAACATCGCGGGCGAATGACAGCCCACGATCATGCAACCCTTCTTGACCAGCATGGGCTGCACCCGATCCGCGAAGAACAAAAAGCCGGGATCGGTTGGGACGCGAGTGGGGCCGCCTTTCTCCGTCGCCCAGCGCAGAATCGCCTGATACCCCTGTTCACTGGGCAGCTCGAAGATCGACCCGCCTTCGTGGAATGTGCCACCGACGGCTTGATTGAGCGTGCGGCGCAACATCT
Organism: Polyangiaceae bacterium; assembly: GCA_035496495.1. GTDB lineage: Bacteria > Myxococcota_A > Polyangia > Polyangiales > Polyangiaceae > SZUA-265. The sequence continues at coordinate 597 of DATJEQ010000099.1, read as the reverse complement.
CGCTCGTTTCGGGCGGCGAGGAAACGTAGTCGCTGGCAGCAAAATAATTCCAACGTTGCTGCTCCAGGGTTTGCCCACAGGTTAGGTACAATGAATTTGCCGGCGAGCCGTGACAATTGCCCGCGGCGCACTGCTGCCCCAGCACCTTGTTCACCCCGCCGAGGAACGTGCCGTAGTCCGGCGTTGCGGGATCGACATTGGGATCGAAAGCGGGGTCAGTGCCCAACGCGGTGCGACACTGCGTGCGCACCAGCACGCGCTCCGGGGCTTGAGTGTTGTTTTCTGTTGCCCCGCGCCGGATCCAGCGTTGAATTTGGGTGAACGCCGTGGAGCTCAAGTCGAACAGTGCGCCGCCGACGTGGGGGATGTCCGTGGTGACTGAGATCGAATCACCTGCCCAATTCGTTAAACGTAGGGCCTGGGGCGGCACTGTCTTGAGCAACAAGGCCGGCATGCCGTACGGCCCATAACTAATGAACAGATCTCGCCGTTGGATCAACTTGTCGTACGATTGCACGCTGAGGTTACCGAAGGCATTGCCCCGCGTATCTTGTGTGACGTGACAGCTCGAGCCCGTGGGGCTCTTGGCGCACGAAG
>DATJEQ010000098.1:0-8676 GCA_035496495.1 Polyangiaceae bacterium | reverse complement strand
ATCGGCATCCGCATCGTCAATGTGCCCCAAAATCGGCAGCACCCCCTCTGTGCTGCCCAGCGACGCCAGCGCGCGCACGGCTCTGCCACGAACAGAGGCCTCCGAGTCGCCCAGGGCTCTGATCAGATCGGAGATCACCCGCTGGTCTGGCAGCAGCTCGTACAGCTCAATCGCCGCAATACGCAACCGCACATCGCCGTCAGTCAGCCAGGGAACGAGATCAGGCGCCTGACTCAGATTGGCCTCACGCGCGAGCGCAGCACCCAACAATTTGATGTCATTGTCGGCGTCACCCAACACGTGCGGCAACAGGCGCAGCTGAGCAGAACGCGGCAAATCGAACAGCGCCTCCGCAGCTTTGCGCCGCACCGCCGCCTCCGTGGCGCCCAAATCCCTTTCCACTTGCGCGATGGCGCTGGGCCACATCACGGATGGGGCTATGCCAGAATTGAGCAAAGCGGCGTTGGCAACGCGCACCTCGCTGGATAGCGCAAAGACTCCTAACGCCAACAAAGCGGCTATCGTGACCGCACGACGCCGCATTGCTCTTACTGCGCGTCGCTGGGCATCGGCACTTCACGACGCCGCAACAAGGCACCGGCGGCCGTGAGCGCGCTGCGCATTTGGGCAAACACGCCAACACTGTTGCTCGCGCCGTTGCTGGGAATTCCAGGGCGCTCCATCCAACCGCCCGAAGGGCGCTGCAACCAGCCGATGCCCGACAAATCGTCACCGTACGCGCGCAGCAAACGATCGGCTTCAATCGAAGCCTCCGGCGTATCGACATCGATCCAGCGCGCGTTGCCCACGTCGCAGGCCCAGAACATGCCGCGCTCGCTCAGCGCCTTCACGCCCTGAGAAAGCGAGCAGTCCCCTTCCCTCGCCTGCACGCGGCGTAGCTCGCCGATCAAGCTGGGCCCAATGCGGAACACGCCGGTATCGAGCGCGTCGTAAGCCGGCAGCTCCTTCGCGATATCGACAATCAAACCATCTTGCACGCGCACCTTGGTGGCATCGTCCAAATCGAAGCAGCGCGGGATGTCGTAATCGACGCCCAGGCCGCAAGCACCCGCGGGCAATGCCGCTTTGCTCAGGCGCCGCACCAGCTTGCGTGAATACAAGTGATCCGACATCGAAAGGTAGCACTCACGATCGACAAAGGGCGCTGCGCTGAGCAACGACACGCCGTTCTTCTTCAGGTAATCCGGATTGTCGACGAACAGCAGCTCGAGCTTGATGCCCTCTTTGCGCAGCGCATCGTTCAGCGTGCGCCGGATGCGATCCCCTTGGAAGCCGGTGACGATGACCGCTTCTGTCACGCCTTCAGCCCGCAGCGTATTGAGCACCCGCACCAGTAAAGGCTTGCCGCGCACCGCGCGCAGCGGCTTGGGGCAGCTGTCACCATCGACACTGAGCCGGGAACCTGTACCCGCTGCTAGAATGACGGCGCGTGTGATGGGGGTGGTCATGGGGAGTCGCTGGCCTGTATGCAATTGCCTTGCCGGCGCGGGTGCTAACACAGGCTTTGGTTAATATGGCAATTTTTTCAGTACAATCGCGATGTTACGTGCCAGAAACCTGTCGCGATTTAACTACACTGTGGCAAAATATTCACAGTCTGAAGACTCAAAAGTCGGTTTTGGCCTCCGGCCACTAGCCTACGCGATTCCCCTGCAGGTCGGTTTCAACCCCCCAAATAGTGCCCGACATCTTGAGTCGAGGAGGCGATTCATGAATCGCCCCCTAACGGCCAACGCAGCGGATTGGGGATTGTTTGCGCTTGCGCATGGGAATTGCTAGCCCCGCTCCCAAATGAAGCAACCGCAAAAGCTTGAGAAGCCAACTGGCAAGCTCGGTGTTCTGTTGCCCGGTCTGGGCGCAGTGGCCACAACCTTCGTCGCTGGCTGCTACCTGGCGCAAAAAGGTTTGAAGCAGCCCATCGGCTCATTGACGCAGATGGGCACCATCCGCTTGGGCAAGCGCACCGAGCACCGCACACCGAAGATCAATGACTTCGTGCCGCTCGCCACGCTGGCGGATTTGGAATTTCTCGCTTGGGATATTTTCCCCGATAATGCGTATGAAGCCGCTGTTCACGCGAAGGTACTCGAGCAGAGCGATTTGGATCCGGTGCGCGCCGAACTGGAAGCAATCAAGCCGCAACCGGCCGCCTTCTACCCCGGGTACGTCAAGCGTCTAGAAGGCAGCCACATCAAGCCCATCAGCAAGAGCAAAGCCGAAACGGTGGAAGCGCTGCGTGCAGACATTCGCGCGTTCATGAAAGCGAAAGGCTGTTCGCGCGCGGTGGCCGTGTGGTGCGGCTCCACGGAGGTGTACATTGAGCCTGGCCCGGTGCATCAGAGCATCGCGGCCTTCGAAAAGGGTCTGCTGAACAACGACCCGACGATCAGCAACTCGCAGCTCTACGCTTGGGCCTGTTTGAAAGAGGGCATCCCGTTCGCCAACGGTGCACCGAACTTGACCGTCGATTTCCCCGCCGCAGTGCAGCTCGCGAAGGACACGGGGACGCCGGTGTGCGGCAAGGATTTCAAGACCGGGCAGACACTGATGATGACAATCCTCGCGCCGGGGTTCAAGGCGCGCATGCTGGGCATCGCCGGTTGGTTCTCCACCAACATTTTGGGCAATCGCGACGGCGAGGTGCTGGACGACCCCGATAGCTTCAAGACCAAGGAAGTGAGCAAATTGGGCGTGCTCGAACACATTCTTCAACCGAAGGTCAACCCAGAGCTGTACGGCAACATCTTCCACAAGGTGCGCATCGAATATTATCCGCCCCGCGGCGACGCCAAGGAAGGCTGGGACAACATCGACATCAAAGGTTGGCTCGGTTACCCGATGCAGATCAAAGTCGATTTCCTGTGTCGCGATTCAATCCTGGCCGCGCCCATCGTGTTAGATTTGGCGCTATTCATGGATTTGGCTAAGCGCGCCGGGTTCCGCGGCGTGCAGGAGTGGCTGAGCTTCTATTTCAAGAGCCCGATGACAGCCGAAGACCTGTACCCCGAGCATGATTTGTTCATTCAGTCCATGAAACTGAAGAACACACTGCGCTGGATGATGGGCGAAGGCCTGATCACCCACCTGGGCAACGAATACTACGATTGATCAGCTGGACGAAACGCGACATCGTGATGCAGCAAGGTCGTAACGCCAGCCTTCAACGCACGCGGCCGCAAGCGACGCCTGACTCAGCCACACGGATGCGTCGTTGTATCGTGATCGCAAGCGTCGTTCTTTGCGGGCTGTTCGCCGCTGGCTGCGATAGTGACCCCAAAGCGATCTCCGCCAGCGACGCTGGCACGAATGGCAGCAACGGCCTGGTCGGTAGGCAATTTCTGCTGCAATCCGCGGAGGGCTTCACGCCGGTCGCTAACACTACCGTGCGCATCTTCTTCGACCCTACGAGCTTCGGGTTTTACGCTGGGTGCAACCATTTCAGCGCGGAATACACCCTCTCGGGCGGGCGACTCCGACTCGGGGGATTAGGCTCAACCGAGATTGGCTGCGAGCAACCGCTGGCGGATCAAGACAATTGGTTGGCGGATTTCGTGAGTTCGTCTCCCACCCTGGATTTGGTGGGCAACGATCTTACCCTCACCGGCGCGCAAGCGACGCTTCACTTCTTGGATCGCGTCGTTGCCGATCCGGATCGACCCCTCACCGGTCGGGTGTGGACGATCGATACAGTGATCGAGAGCGGCGCCGCGATGTCGGGAGGTTGGGCCCGCGCCACGTTGCAGTTCGACGATCAGGGCAACGTGTCGGTCGACACCGGCTGCAACACTGCCAATGGCCAATACACGACCAACTCAAATAACCTCGTGCTCTCCGGTATGTCCTACACGCACCGCACGTGCCTGATGGACGCGGGCCCCACGATCGACGCTCAAGTTCACAACGTGATGAGCAACGGCACGCTCACCTTCGAAATCACCGCCGCACGCCTGCAGCTCCTGCGCGGCACGATCGGCCTAGCAGCCACGACCCCATAACTCATCGCGAGACAGCCGCCGTGAGTGCTTTGCGCAGCGCTTTGCCTTCCGCCGCTTCCTCCGCCACTGCTCGCTCGTGCCCTATCAGGCCCCGAACAACCGAGCGTCCCCGAGCAGCAGGTTAGAACGATAGCGGCGCACAGCAGGCCTGGCCTGCTCCAGGTAAGATCTGCACTGCCCCCTCCGATCAAAGCAAGGTCAGAATGCCACACTCCCTGTCGCACGTCATCGGGAATCAGGATCTGCGAAACCCTCCCGGTGGGCTTAGCAGCTATCAAATATTGCGATCTAGCCCCGTCCCTCAGGGGATTGCCGCAGTGCATCCGCCCGCCCAAGTGGCGGTGCAGTCGTAGTCCGTCTCCACGGGTGTTACGACCTTGCTCGGCCAATCGATGGTGGCCGCTGTGAACACGTGGTGTGATGCCAGGTTCATGATCGGCACCACGGTCGCCTTTTGCCCGAGCAGATTGATGGTGACCTGTCCGTCTGAATCGGGGGTTCCGGCTCCCCAGTGCTCGACCATCACGGTGTAAGTGCCATCTTCTGGCTTGGCATAGAAGATGTTCTCCGGGCCATAGTTGCCCGTGTTGTCGACGTCTTTGAGGGGGTTGTCTGTCGCGTCGCCCAGAACGCCCCAATCCGGCCCGGCACCGAGGCAGGACGTCCAGGTGCAATCGGTCGCATTGTCGTTGATGTGGCCGCCTTGCTTGATCAAGTGCAGCTCATAGTCGAGCCCCAGATTGTCCCAGGTCAGGGTCAAGCGAATGTCGGCGGGGATGCAGTTGTCGGTGATGATCTGGACCACCGCAACATAGGTTCCGGCCGCGTTGCTCCACAGGCACTTGAGCAACTGCGTGCCGCAGAAGAGCGGCAGGGTGAAACTGTAATTGCCGGCAACGTCCGTGGGAATCGCGCCGCCAATGGTTTGGCCGTCGGTGCTTTCCAGATAGAATTCACCATCACCGATCGCACCGGTCACGGTTCCCGTGAATGCTTGAGAAGTTGAGGCGCCGGCATTGATTTGAAACGTGTTGATCGCCGCATCCGGACATCCTGGGCAGGTGTAGGCACCTGGCGAGGCGGCTTGAGGCGCGGGATCCGCAACACCCGGGGACGCCGCATCCCCCGCGTCACCCGCGTCGCCCATCGACATTCCCGAATCCGCCAGCGACATGGCATCGAGCGACGCGTCGAGCGATGACATGGTCGCATCCGACATCAGACTCGCATCCTGCGCCGTACTCGCATCTTTGTTGCCGCCGCCGCTGCCGCTCCCACCGTTTCCATGGCCGGTGTGCGTGACCGTAGCATCCGGGCCGGTGCCTGCATCCTGCGGGCTGGACGATGTGGGCGTGCAGCCGGCGATTGCAATCAATCCAACAAGTACAATTAAAAGATACGTGCGCATGGTGTCCCCTTCCGAAACATCAAAGGCCAAGGTAGCCTCGATTATGCTGTGAATCGCCGCCCAGTGATAGGGGCATTTGTTGCTACGCACCGCTCGGCAATATTTGACCCTTGGTTTCGACGGTCACGCCGAGGACGACTAAGGCGATGCCAATGACGGGGAAAATTGCGTTCCATTTGACGACTTCGAATGGATTGTTCCCATGAGAGACCAGGACGCTGACCAAAAACGGAAAACACGCGGTGACGAAGCGGCCGCAATTGTAACAAAACCCAGCTCCGGTTCCCCTCAGGCGCGCAGGGAACAACTCGGGTAAGTAAAAGGTGAAGCAGCCGAAAATGCCGAATACCGCCAAGCCGATCAGCCCCATCATGTACAGGCGCGTCACTGGAGCAATGGGCAAGCCGAACGTTAGCCAGATCACGAGCGCGCTGGCGGTAAAATAACCGAGGAACATTTTGCGGCGGCCGAAATGCAGCGCCACCGGCACGGTGAGCAAGGTGCCCACTAGCCCGCCCAGATTGAAGCACGTGGTCGCAACGGTGATGAACCAGACGCGATCTTTCGGGCGACCCGCTTCGTCAGCGAGGAACCCGGCAAGCGCCGGCAAGAATGCATTGCAGCTCCACCAGGTAACCAGCGCGATCACGGCCATGGACACGCCGCTCACTGTTCGCCGGCGCAAATCCTGGGAAAACAATTCGCGAATCTGAGGCTTCGCGGTGCCTACTTGGAACACTGCCGGTTCCTTCACGCGCCAGCGAATGCCCAGTGCAATCAACGCCGGAATTAAGCCGGTTAGAAATACGACGCGCCACGACAGGCTTGGATCTTTGGCCAGAAAATCCAATTGCCGCGTGAACAGATCGTTGACGAAGGTCGCCAGGAACAACCCCGCTGGAGCTGATGTGTACAGCAGCGCCCCGCACAAGACGCGCTGCGCCTCGGGAACGCTCTCAGCGACTAGCGCAGCGCCCGCCGCCCACTCTCCCCCAATGCCCAGCGCCGCCACAAAGCGCAGCGCTCCGAGCACGAAAATATTCGGAGCCATGGCGCACAACGCCGTGGCCAGCGCATAGGTGATCATGGTGAAGAGCAGGGTGCGGGTGCGACCGATGCGATCGGTCAACTTGCCGAACAGCAGGCCCCCAACACCCCAACCCACGAGCAGCAGGCTCGTCAACGCGCCGGTCCAAAATACGATCACAGGCTTGGTGGCGGGATCGTGCGCATCGAGGCCGAGCAAGTTCGGCACGCACAGCGGCGAGACGTAATTGAACAGCAGCCCGTCAAAGACGTCGAAGCCCCAGCCCAGCCATGCGGCGAGCAGTACCAACCACTGATAACGCGAAAGCCCCAACACAACGGCGTTAGAACACGAATGGGATCAGGGCGCGACGCTGTTGCGGGTACAATTCCTTGTCTCCAGTGCCGTCGAAATCTTTCTTGTACGCCAAGTGCCGTGAACGCGCCCAACCGCAGAGAATGACTGCGCCCACAGTTAAGAAAGCAAGCGCAGCCCAAGTCTGTGCCACCAACGTGAAGCCTACCCAACTCAAGATCTCAAACAGATAGTGCGGCGACGAAACCCATTCAAACAAGAAACCCCGCGGGATCACGCGGGTACTTGAGCCCGGGGCGCGCAAATTGCGCAACATGCGGTGCGAGTTCGCATTGCAGGATTCTGCGATCAAGAAAATGGCGACGCCGATTAGCGTCAGCGGACCGACGCGCACGTCGTAGTTGGGCGAGGTCAGCGCGTAAGCGTTCCAGGCCGCGAAAACCCAGTAATAGATGTATTCCGTTATGACATCAGAAACAGGCACCACCGGCTTGCTGTAGCGGTGCACGAAAGCAGACTCCCAGGTGCGTCGCGCGAAATGGAAGCACCACAGAAAGCTGGCAAGCATCAGCGAATCATTGCCGCCAACTTGCGCACCCTCGGCACTACAGCGCAGCAGTGCCACCGCGACAAAGACCATCAGAGTCACTGAATAGCTGAGAATATTGTGTGCTCTGGGGCGCATGGAAAGTGCCGAATCGATTGAATCCCCCGCCATCCGGGATATCTGCTAGAAATAGCCATGTCCGTCGCAGGGGCCAACCAGGAAATGGCGTCGAATGAAGCTGTTTCGGATTTCAGTTGGACGAGTGCGCCCGAGCCGCACGCGCAGCGGCGACGCGAGATGTTGCAAAAATATCCAGCAGTTAAGGAGCTGTACGGCCCTTGCCCGCGCACCAAATACATCTGCACCGCGCTGGTCTTGCTGCAACTGGGTGCTGCTTACTTATTGAGAGACGCGCCGTGGTGGTTGATCGTTGTCGCGGGTTATCTGTTTGGTGGGGTGATCAACCAGGCGCTGCTGCTCGCCATTCACGAGATCTCCCACAATTTGGCTTTCAAGCGACCTTGGGCCAATCGACTCTTTTCCTTCTTCGTGAATTTGCCGGTGGGTGTGCCCGTGGCGGCAACCTTCAAGCATTATCACCTGCTGCACCACGCCTATCAGGGGCTGGAAGGCGTTGACACGGATTTGCCTACGGCGCTTGAGGGTAAAATGCTGCGCTCGCGGCCCACGAAGGCGCTGTGGATGAGCCTACAGAGTCTCTTTTATGCATTCCGCCCGCTGGTAGTTGCCCCCAAGAAGCCGGACGGTTGGGAGGTTGCCAACTTCATCGTCCAGTTCTTGTTCAACGCGCTGATCATTTATTTTTGGGGTTGGAAGGCATTCTTGTACTTGCCCATTGGCTCATTGATCGTGATGGGGCTGCACCCAGTGGCGGGGCACTACATTTCCGAACACTACGTGTTCAAGCCCGGGCAAGAGACATACTCCTATTACGGCCCGCTCAACCGCGTCACATTCAACGTCGGGTACCACAACGAACACCACGATTTTCCGTACATTCCCGGGTCACGGCTGGCGAAGCTGCGACGCATGGCGCCCGAGTACTACGACTCGCTCCACAGTTACAATTCGTGGAGCGCCGTCATCTGGCGCTACATCATGGACGATCACATTGGGGGCTTCAGCCGCGTCAAAAGGCGCCCGAGCTGATTGCGATAAATCCCTCGGCAAATGTGGCAGTTTTGCAAGACAGCTCAATGTGCTAAGCTGACGTTACTTTCATGACGCGCGAGGAGATTGCCGCAATTCGTGAGGCGTTTAGCGAGAGCCTTGAGCCCGTGACTCGCGAGCTCAAAGCCATTCACGCCGCGCTGGATGAACACGGCAAGCTGCTGCAGAGCAT
>DATJEQ010000097.1:0-5048 GCA_035496495.1 Polyangiaceae bacterium | reverse complement strand
TCGCGCCAGAGCAGGAAGGAGCGCCTGAGTGTTGCTCAATGCCTTTTTGATGGCGCTGGCTGAGATCCGCCGCAACGCGCTGCGCTCGCTGTTGACCATGCTCGGCGTGGTGATCGGCGTGGGCGCGGTGATCGCGCTGGTCACCGTGGGCGACGGTACGACTTTGAACGTGCAGCAAAGCATTTCTTCGCTTGGCAATAATCTGGTGATGGTAAGGCCCGGCGCGGATCGGCATGGCCCAAGCTCTGCCGCTCAGCCCTTCACCGAAAAAGACTCTGACGCGCTCGCCAAACAAATCCCGGCTGCGTTTGCCGTGGCGCCCAGCGCCAGCAAAGCGATGCTCGCCGTATTCGGCAACAGGAACTGGCGGACCACGATCACGGGAACCAACATGGCGTACTTCGCTGCACGCGGTTTCGCCGTGGCCAAGGGGCGAGCCATGACCGCCGCCGACGCCCAGAGCGCGCACCCCACCTGTTGGATTGGGTCAACGATTGCAACGGAGCTTTATGGCGCCACGGATCCGCTGGGCACCTCACTGCGCTTGGGAAAGGTGTCGTGCGACGTGGTGGGGGTGCTCGCCAGCAAAGGCTCCGGCATCATGGGGATGGATAACGACGATTTGATCCTGATGTCGCTGCGCGCCTTCCAACAACGCGTGGCGGGCAACGGAGATGTCACCTTGATCTATGTGTCCGTCGCCGAGGGCCGCTCGACCGCAAGCACCAAGTCGCAAATCGAGAGCCTTTTCCGCGAACGGCGCCGCATCACGCCGGGCGAACCGGACGATTTCAACGTGCGCGACGTGGCAGAAATTGTCGAAGCTTTTTCCTCCACCACGGTGATGTTGACCGCGCTGCTCGCTGCCATCGCAGGCGTGAGCCTGCTGGTGGGTGGAATTGGCATTATGAACATCATGCTTGTCTCTGTTACGGAGCGCACGCGCGAGATCGGCATTCGCTTGGCCATTGGCGCGTTGGGTCGCGATGTGCTGTTGCAATTTTTGATCGAAGCGATTGTGCTTTCTACCTTGGGCGGCGTCGTGGGGGTCATCTTAGGGTTGGTGGGCGGATACGCCGCGACCCACGCGATGGATTTGCCTTTCTTGGTGTCCGGGAAAATTGTCTCGCTGTCGTTCCTATTTTCCGCTTTTGTGGGCGTGCTGTTCGGCTATTTACCGGCGCGCAAGGCCGCTCAGTTGGATCCCATCGATGCTCTACGTCATGAATAAGCGACTCCTTTGTAAGCATTCACTGGGCGCCCGTGTTGTGCTCTTGGGAGCACTATTTGGCCTGCGCGGCCACGCCGCATCACCCAGCGACGGATCACCAGCGCAGACAATCAACCTGGATCAGGCGCTCAGTGAAGCCATGGCGCACAACCCCAATTTGCGCGCGGTGCTGTACGATTATCGCCAGGCCCAAGCCGCCCAGGACGCAGAAGAGGGGCTGTACCGCCCCAGTCTGATCCTCGATTCAGGCATCACCCACAGCAAAACGCCGCGCCTGACCGTGGGGGGCACCACGATTTCCAACAGCGACATGATGGAGGTAGGCGCCGAACTCCACAAAACCTTCGCTTCCGGGACTGCGCTGATCTTGCGCATGCAGGGCGATCGCACTGAGAGCTCAGCGCCGTTCGGCACGGGGCAAGCTTCCTCCGTTCAACTGGGGCCAGGCTACGGGATGACTGGCAAATTGAGCTTGGTACAGCCGCTGTTGCGCGGCTTCGGCAATCGAGTGGGGCTGAGTACCTTGCGCCAAGCGCAATTTGCGCGCAGCGGCAAAGAGCAGACACGGGATCGCACCGCGAGCGAAACGCTGCGCGATGTCGTGGTCGGCTATTGGGAGCTTTGGTACGCACAAAAGGCGCTTGAGATTGAAGAAGCCGCCCGCGATCTGGCGAAGCAAACTCAAGACGAAACCCAGGCCCGCATTGCCGCGGGAGCGACTGCGCCGGTGGATCTCCTCACGTACCAAACGCGCACCAACGACTTGGAGCTTTCCGTGCTGGCGGCGCGGTCCACTCAGACGGAGGCGGCCTCCAATTTGAACCTGCTGTTGGGCATCAATGGGGGCCCTAACTCAACTCTGATTGCAACGGAGCCTGCCATGCCCAACGCACCGCTTGCTGACAGTGGGCGCGTGATCCAAACCGCCGTTGAGCAATCCTACGAGGTCAAGGAGCTTGAAGCACAATTGCGAATAGCAGAAGACAAGGCGCGCGTTGCCGGTGAAGCAGAGCGATCGCGGTTGGATTTAGACGCCTATGTGCAAGGGCAGGGATTGGGTAATGATCGAGTGCCGCCTGCGTTCGAACAATTCGGCACAGGCGACGCCGTGAGTGCGCACGTGGGGTTGACCTTGGAGTTGCCTTTATCTGGCGCGCGCTACAGTGCAGAAAAGCGCCAAGCCATTGCCGCCATTCAGAGCGCCCGCGCCCACATTGCCGCGGCGGTGCAAGCGGCCGCCGCCAACGCCAAGCGTGAATTGCTCCACCTCGAACAAGCGCAGCGCCGACGAGAAGTCGCAGAACTGACGGTTCAAATTGCGCTGGCCAATGTGGTCGCGCAGCAACAACGCTACCAACACGGCGATGCCATTGCGCTGGAAGTGAACACGGCGGAAGACGAACTACGTCACGCGCGCTTGAATTTGGAACGAGCGCGCGTCGATGAGGCACAAGCCAATATCCGAATCGCCCATTTGAACGGCAGATTGCTTGCGCAATACAGCTCCATTGTGCCCAAGGAGGCCCCCGCTCTTTTCGGCGACGCCGTTGACCTGCATCCGAACGAGTACTGACGGTGCGCTCACCCGCAGCGATTGCATCCACCGAAAGACTCAGCCACGATTGCACCTGCTGGGGCTCTGACGATGACCACTCCTGATTGGTTGGATCGCACAGCATGGCCTTTTGAGCCGCATGCCGCACCAGTCACTGACGGCCGCCTGCATTTCGTGGATGAAGGCAAAGGCCCCGCTGTGGTGCTGGTGCATGGCACGCCCACTTGGAGCTTCGAGTGGCGTCACGTGATCGCCCAACTGCGCAGCACTCACCGCGTGATCGCTCCCGATCACTTGGGCTTCGGCCTTTCCGAGCGCCCCGCCACTGCAAACTATTCCCCCGAAGCGCACGCCGCCCGCTTCCGCGAATTCATGCAGCAAGTGCTGCCCAGCGGCTCCGTTTCACTCGTAGTCCACGATTTCGGCGGCCCCATTGCCTTGGATTGGGCGCTGGAGTGCGCGCTAGAAAACCCTCAACGCCTTCGCCATCTGATTGTCGTCAACACCTGGATGTGGCCCTTTGACGATCCGAAAATGCAACACGCCGCCAAGCTCGCGAGCGGCGCCCTGGGTCGTTTCCTCTACCGCCACCTCAACGCATCACAAAAGCTGCTGATGCCCTCAGTCTATGGCGACCGCAAAAAACTCACCCCCGCCATCCACGCTCAATACCTTTCAGTATTTCCCGACGCTGATTCCCGCGAACAAGTTCTATTCGCCCTGGCCAAAGCCCTGCTCGGCTCTCGCCCATTCTACGAATCCCTCTGGCAGCGCCGCGCCGCCCTCTGTGATGTCCCCATGACAGTGATGTGGGGCCTGAAAGATTCGGCGTTTCCCCCAACGATGTTGCAGCGTTGGAAGGGGGCTTTTCCGCAGAGCAAAGTTGTGGAGTTTGCGGGGGCGGGGCATTGGCCGCATGAGGAGGAGGTGGAAGCCTTCAATGCGGCACTGCACACGGCGTTGAATCCTTAGCGCCAGCCCGGCGCCGCTAATCGCGCATTGAGTCCAACGGACTGTGAACACCGAAACCGCCTTTGTTCAAGACGTGGGTGTAGATCATGGTGGTTCGCACGTCGCTGTGACCCAGCAATTCCTGAATGGTGCGAATGTCGTAACCCGCTTCCAAGAGGTGGGTGGCGAACGAATGACGCAACGTGTGACACGACACCGGCTTCGTGAAGCCCTCCTGCAACGCCGCGTTGCGCACTGCTCTTTGCAGAACAGTTTCGTGTAGGTGGTGTCGTCGTTCCTCACCCGTCTCCGAGTCGCGATAGCGACGCGTCGCCGGGAAAACCCATTGCCAAGGCCATTCCCGCGGCGCGTTCGGGTACTTTTCTCGCAAAGCATTGGGCAGCGCGACGAAGCCCGCGCCGCACCGCACATCAACGGCGTGCTGGCGCCGAGATTCCGCCAGATGCGCTGCCAAGGGATCCTTCAATGTCTTGGGGATCAAGGTGATCCGATCTTTGCTCCCCTTGGCGTCACGCACCAGCAATTCAAGCCGCGTGAGGTCCACGTCCTTCACACGCAATTTGCAGCATTCCATCAGACGCAGCCCCGATCCGTAGAGCAGCGAGGCCATCAACCATTCCACGCCCGATAGCCTACCGAGCAGCGAGCGGACTTCATCCTTGCGCAGAACAACCGGCAATCGAGTAGGTCGCTTGGCGTGCACCACGCACTCCAGCTCCTGCAACGCTCGCCCCAGTACCGCGTCGTACAGGAACAAGAGTGCGGCCAGCGCTTGATTTTGGGTGTTGGCGCTGATGTGTCTAACGCAGGCCAAATGGCTCAAGAACGCGGCCACCTCCGGTTCGCCCATTTCTTCCGGGTGACGCTTGCCATGGAACACAACGAATCGACGCACCCACTGCACGTAAGTGTCCACAGTGCGCCCGCTGTAATGCCGCAACACAAGTTGCTTTCGCACCCGATCCAACAATCGAGGTTCGGTGTGCGTCTGATCTCCATCCGTATTGCTCACGCTCGCCATCGAGCAAGTCTCGTGCCGTCTCCCTCATCCCACAATTTCCCCTTTACCCCCTGGCGACCCGCCCCTTTCGCCACCCGCCCGCCACCTTTTCACCAAACCCAGATCTGCCTTTCCCCAAACCCCCCACCCGCCTTTTCCCAATTCATTCCCCCACCTTCCCATCCCCCGCCCCCCCTTTTCCCCCCCACCCCTCGCCGCCTAATTTATAGTTAGCCTGACATGACCACGCCCGCCCAAGCGCTGCACACGGCACAATTCCTATGGCCGGC
>DATJEQ010000096.1:0-4404 GCA_035496495.1 Polyangiaceae bacterium | reverse complement strand
CAATTTGTGGCAAGACGAAACGCAGATCCCGGTGCGCGTGATTTTGCCGCCCAACGAAACGGCGGACCAAGAGCGTATTGCCAATTTGCTTTTGCCCACGCCCAGCGGTGCCCGCGTGCCGCTGCGCGATTTGGCTTCGATCAATGTGCGCATGGGACGCGCCTCCATCAATCGCGAGAACAACAGCCGCTTCATGGCGCTGAAATTTAACGTGGAAGGGCGTGATCTCGGCTCAACCATCAGCGACGCGATGAAAGTCGTGGGCGCGCAGGTGCACCCGCCGGATGGCTATTTGCTCAATTGGTCAGGTGAATTCGAGAATCAACAGCGGGCCCTGAATCGGCTGAAAGTGATTGTGCCCATTTCTCTGCTGGTGGTGCTGGCGCTGCTGTATTCCGCGCTCGGTTCAGGGCGGGGTGCCGCGGCCATTCTGTTGGTGGCACCTTTCGCAATGACTGGTGGGGTGGTGGCGCTGTGGCTTGCGCGCGTCACGCTCTCGGTCAGTGCGGTCATTGGGTTTATTGCCTTGCTCGGTCAAGTGGCGCTGGCGGGCGTGCTGTTGCTCAGCGCCATCAGAACCCGGCGGCGCGACGGGGATGACATTCGCACCGCAATCATTGAGGGCACCAGTTCACGCATGCGGGCGCTGCTGATGACGGCGGTGCTGGGCGCGCTGGGGCTCATTCCCATGGCCTTGTCCCACGGTGTGGGCAGCGAAACACAGCGACCCTTTGCGGTGGTGATCGTGGGGGGCATGATCACCACGCTGCTCTCTGCGCTGCTGCTCCTGCCCTTGATTTATCGGAAGCTGGCCGGCCGCGAACGCGCGGTGGAGTCAGAGAGCGATATCGATTTGTCCCCCATGACGGAGCCGCCGCCCCCACTATGATTTCTCGACGTTTTGTTCCGCTCTCCTGGGCTGCGCTGTCGTTTGGCGCAGCCGCTGCAATGATTCATCCCGCGTTGGCGGCTTCCACTGCTGCGCAAGCGGGCGCCCTACCTGTGGAAATCTCCTGGAGTGACGTGATTCCACTGGTTGAACGCCAGAGCCCGCGGCTGCGCGCGATACGCAGTCAGGTGAAAGTGGCGCAAAGCGAAGTGGCGGTGGCGAATGTGCTGCCCAACCCCAGCTTGGATTACGTCGGTTACGGTCGCCTGAGCCACGACAATCAATATGGCACCCAGCATCAGATCGGTTTGGAAACACCATTGTGGCTTGCAGGGCAACGCAGCGCGCGCAAGCACGCCGCCGAAGGGCGTGTTGAAGTCGTCAAAGCGCAAAGCGCCGCCGATGAGCGCAGCTTAGATGCTGCCGCGCTGCAGGCGTGGTTGATGTTGCTCGCCGCGCAAGATCGATTCGCTGAATTGACCCAAGCTGGGAATGACGTGCAATCGGTGGCGCAGATCGTGCACGAGCGCGTGCGCGACGGAGCCGAGAGTCAATACGACGCCGCGCGGGTTGATTTGGAGAGCGCTCAACTAGCGACTCGGATTGCCCAGGCTGACGCAGATGTTGCCGAGGCGAGCGCAAATTTTGCGGCAGTGCTGGGCATTGCCGGCTGGCACCCGCGCGCCATCGGGGCTTTGGCGAATCTGGCCAACGATCAGAATTTCGCTGCGTTGTGGCAAAAAGCGCAGGCCTCGCTGCCCGAGCTGCGTGCCGCGGAACGTGAGGTGCAAGTGGCTTCCAGTGAGGTGGAGGTGGCGCGCGCTGAGCGATGGCCTGTGCCCACGGTGAGCGGCGGCGCGTTGATCACCACCGACGCCAAGAGCACTTCGGCCTATTTGGGGTTGTCTTTTCCCTTGCCGATTTTCGACGCCGGCGGCGCTTCAGTGGGGCGCGCGCGAGCCGCATTGGAGCAAAGTCGATTGGCCTTGAATGCGGCACAGGCGGACGCCCGAGCGTCGTTGGGCGCCTCGGTGGAGGCGCTGAGCGCCAAGCGCGCGGTATGGGCGCAGTACGAGCAAACGGTGAAAACGCGACTGCCCGGCCTGCGCGATATGGCGGAAACGGCGTACAAGAGCGGGAGCACCAGCCTGCTGGAGTTGCTGGACTCCGTTCGCAGTCAAATTGATGTGCAGCTTGAGGGCATCGATTTGCGGCATGAGCTGGCCGCTGCTCAACTTGAAGTGATGGCGCGCGCCGGCCTATTGAACCCGCCGAGCAGCCGGTAAGCTTGCCGTCACTTGCCGCCCTTGCCGATCATTTGATGGCATACGCCGCAGGTCTCCAGCAGCTGCGCATACAAGGCTGCCCGGTCGCTGGGTGACTTCTGGGCCGGCGTGCTCTGCGCTAGGCGGGCGAAATCCTGGGCCGCAGTGCGCACATGCACGCCGCCTTTCTTCAGCAGATCGGGCGGGAAAGGCTCGGTTTCGTGCGCAAGTACGGCCGCACCGCCATTCCAGGCTTTTTCAGACGGAACATAGAGCCCTTCCCACAGGCGCTCGGTAGCCCAAGCGTGGCGTGCCATGCGACTGACCAGGCTGCTGTCTGAAGGGGGCGCAGGGGCTGCAACGGTCTTGGGGCCTCCCAGCTTTTGGTGGCATTGGCCGCACGAAGTCCCAATGTCGGCCATCGCCGCAGCCGATTGAGCAACCCCGTTGCTGTCTTTGATGCGCTTGGACGAATCCTGCATGCGCCGCACTACTTCGCGCCAAGATTGGGGAAATTGCTTTTGGGTGTCCATACCGGCAAGGGCGGCGGCCGGCGCCACCGCATCCGCCGCTCGGCCTTGGATCAGTGCCGTGCGGATGAGTGTCACCTCTTTGAAGTGGGCTCGCATCAACTGCTCCAGCGGGGTGCCCGCTGGGGGCTCATTGGATTTGGGTTGAGCATCGTCCTGATCGGGAGCTGGGACGGGTTCATTGTTGGCACTTTCAGTCGGCGCGGGCGCTGCGCTCTGGGCCGATGATGACGCAGAGGGCGCCGCCGCTGGCTGCTGTGCTGTCGGGTGCCCAGTCGGCTGTGCAGCGTTGGGCGCCTGCTCTTGCGCCGCGGCAGGCGCGGCGGTTTGCGGTTTGGCGGCTGGGGGAGCGGGAGTTGCGCAGCCCCCAACCCCCGTCGCTAATACCAGACTGATTGCTGTTAGATCTAATCGGCTCAACATCCTTGTTTTTCCTCCGCACCTCACGGGACGTTCGCCGTACGACCTTGTTCGCGGGCCGCGCCACATTCGTCCGTGGTGCAGAAGAGGAGCAAGTCGCGTGCCAAGTGCGCGTTCGCAATGAAGCGCGCGCGTTCGACCCCGCCGTCGGGAACTCCCTGACCGGGCAAGGTTGCGTCGCCGGTCACTTGGGCGGCCACGGCTCGCAGCGCCACCCAAGGATCACCGCTGGCGAGCAATGCCGTGCGCATGACCCAGCGCTCTAGCAGCGCATTCAGTTGCGTGGCCCGTGAGGCGAAACTGTGGATCACTTCCGAAGCCAGCAGCGTTGCCTCATGCGGCAACGGGGAAGGGAGCTGTGCGCTGATCTTGTCGGCCAAGGGTTGGATCAGATCGCGAGCCATGCCGGGAGGCTGCCAATCTGGAGCGAAGCAGCACAAGAGCGCCCATAGGCGAAGTTGTGCGTCGGCACCCGAGCCACGCAACAGAGCACAGCAGTGCGCTGAGACCGCTCGTAAGCCGCGATACAGGAAAAAAAACAGCAGAGGTCGATCGGCGAGGGCCAGCAATTTCTGCCCGAACACGAGCTGTGGCGGAGAACTGTTGTGCGCCACTGCCTCTACCCCGAGCTCAGGGCTGACAAAGAATTCAATCGATTCGACTCCAACAGATTGCGCCACTTGGTTGCACTCGGCGGCAAGCTGAGCATCGACGGTGTACAGGGGCGTTGCGGTCAGTTGGGGCAAGTCCTGAGCGACCGCTCGATCCAATGCGGAGCCCACTTCGTGCAGCAAGGCACGCAATGCAGGAGGAACGGCGTCTGGCAGCAAAAATTTCTCAACTCGATGTGCCATCGCCCGAGGCCCGAGGCCCGGTGCGGGCTGCGAACGCCCCTGCAGCACAGCGCGCGCCGCTGCGATGATCTCTGCTGCGGCTTGCTTGCCGTTCAATTCCGCAATCGTTAGCAGGGTGTCGAAGGGTTGCAGCTCGAGCATGCCTTGAGTGAGCTGATTGCGGGCTTCTCGGCTTGCTCGATCCAGCAGCAGCTGCAGGGCAGCTTGTTGATTGCTGTTCTGATATAGCTGGCACAGCGCCCGGAGGACCTCGGCGTCGTGGGGCCAGGTCTTGCGCGCTTGCTGCAAGGTGAGCTCGGCGTGTTCCACGTCGTGAGCAAGGCTGCTGTAAAGGTGCGCGAGGCGGATCGTCCACTTGCGCCGTTCCAGGTCGTCGCGCGCGCCGCTCAGGAGATCCATTTGCAGCGTGATCGCTGGTTCGACCTGGCGCAGTTGTTCATAAAGCG
>DATJEQ010000095.1:0-2378 GCA_035496495.1 Polyangiaceae bacterium | reverse complement strand
AACTGGACCTCGACCGAACGACCTCCCGACACCCAAGTGAACCCAGGCAAAGGAATAAATATCGCAGAGGTTGTCATGGCGATCTCCTGCCGTTGCAATTTTGAGTGTAGTGCTGCGGCGGACTTTTGCTTGTGACCGATGTCACAGGATTCACCACATTCTTGACCTACCGTTCCGCGGTCGCCCGATTGGATCAAGAGCAACAACCCGGCGTGCGAGGCGGTGCGGCGAGAGGCGGAGGAGGACTGGGGCAGATGATTTGCTTGGCGGCAAGATGCTTGGTCGTCTGTGGCGTCCTGCTGCTGCCTATGACGCGCGCGGCTGCCGTGGAGTTGGAGATCGGGGCGCGATTTCCCGCTGAGCCGAACGAAAAAATTGTAGTGAAGAACGATGGCGGGGTGAGGAATGCAACGGCGTCGTTCCCCCAACTGTTATCCAGCGGCGATTGGAGTCGGGCGGTCTGTGATGCCCTGCTGGGCGGTGATGGCGACGGTCCGCTTCGATAGGCTGGGATAGGTTATGCCGCTCCAGGCGAAGCCGTCGGCCAGCACGGTGACCCGTTGCACCTGACCATTCCATTGGCGTCCCAGCATGGTGCCCGGCCTCAGGCTCGCGGTGGACCGGCTCAGATCCACGGCGCGATGCCCGGCTTTCCCGGAGACCCAGAGCGATCAAGTAGCCGCTGACTCTCACTATCCAGGTCACCGAGGTGTTCGGCCTGCAGCCGGTACGCCAGAACGCGATACAGAAGATGACGGGGCAGGTGAGGGGGTGGCCGCCGCCTAAAGACGCTGTGCCAACGAGCCCGAAGCCCGCTGACGTCGAGATCGCGCAAGCGCGCAACCTCGACATTCAGCACGCTCCGGTCCGGCGGTGCCGGACCGATCTTGACGCGCGGCATGACGTTCCGGGTTACGGCCTTGACGAGCGAGCCCCCGTCTTTCCGTTGCTCGCGCCCGCAATCCAGTAGACCCGGTCGCCGTCCACTTTCTTCGAGCTGAGTTTCAACTTGAGGCGTTTGCGCACCACGCGGGCAAGAAAACCGCGCACCGAGTGCGGCTGCCAGCCCGTGGTCTTCATCATTGCTGCGATCGTTGTACCCGTGGGTGACTGCAGCATCGCGATAACGCGAAATTGTTTGGAGCCGGCGGCTTTCGGGCTCGTGGTGTCGTCAGGAGCCGACAGCGAGGGCTTTGCGGCAATAACAGGAAGTTTCGAGGCAGGTAATGATTTCTTCGCAGCCGTTGACATTGAGAGATCCTCCGTTCGATTGAAGCAGCGTCACGCCGCACCACCGAAGCCCCGCGTCGGCCATGCAGCCAGCGGGGCAGATCTCTGGGCGCCTTTTGGGCGCGAGTGAGCACAGTACCGCTGTGGCGCGCTAAAAATACCACACGAGTATAAAGTTTATCCTGCACGCTCGTCACACGTCGAACGTCTGCAGGCGCAGCAGCCGTGAAGCCAACGACTGGGGCAAGTGGCTGCGGGTGGCTGTCTAAGGGCGGGCCATCGTCGGCTTAAGGCGCAACGTCAAATCCCGGGGATCGGCGTAGTTGAGTAGCGCTCTGGCGCGCTCGTCCAGCATGTCAGGGTCGATGCTACCTGGCCGCAAAAGCAAGACGCGGCGTTCCCACGTGGCGCGCTCAGCCCTGAGACCGGCAAGTTCGTCATTCAGCTGCACAATCTGCTCTTCAAGGTCCTGCTTCGCCCGCAGACCGCGATTCCCGGAGTAGGCGTTCAGACCAAAATAGGCGATCACCGCGCCGGCGACGGTATAGAGCAATAGTGCGATGAGCGCTGAGCGCAGCCATTTGCGGGTAACCATGCTGCCATCATGACGCTGGCAGCGTTAAGACTGCATTAATGCTGTTCGTGGGCACACGAGCCTCAGGTGCATTTCTGCCTTTTGCCACCTTCGCACTTGCCAGTGAGCGTGCGCTTGCGATCCCTGGCGCGCTTGAGCTTGTGCGGCCTTTGAGCTGTGCTGGGGCCGTGCTGGCCCCCGTGGTTTGGTTAGTACGCTTCGGGCGGTGGGTCCCTATCATGGAGCACAAGGTTGTTAGGATGTGCCCCCTCTTCTTCTGTTATGTTGCACCTTGCAATATCGGGAGAGCGCGAGATGAGAGCTACAGTTTCCTCGGTCAGAACCGGATGGACAATCTGTTGAAAGCTCACACCTAGCTAGTGGTCAAAATCATACCCTTGAGTCCGGCGGTAATGCCCGTTCTGTGGGGCGTTCTGTGCTGATATGAAGGTACCAAGCGTCTGATTCACTCCACATCGACACCGGAGTGGTGGTGGGGTGCGGCACGGATAATTGAGACACCCGGCTGAGGTAAATTGAACCTCAACCGGAGTGTTACACATGACGAGTGATG
>DATJEQ010000094.1:0-18241 GCA_035496495.1 Polyangiaceae bacterium | reverse complement strand
GGAGGGGGAGCGGCGGAGGGGGAGCGGGCCGGAGGGGGAGCGGGGAAATCAACCCCGGAGGGGCGCTACGTCTTGGCAGATTCAAGCCACAGCGGGAAACATGCTCACATCCCCGCGTCGGTGGCCGTGACGACGGTGATCACAATGGAGGCTTGCCCCAAGACAGTTCCCATGGCGTTGGGAAGGCTGTAAACGGTGATAGCGATCGTATGATCTCCGGGAGCCAGCGGTGGGTTGGCTGCCTGAAAATCGCCCGCGTTGTCCGGGGCCACCGCATACGGCGCAGTATTGTGGGTGCCTGATGCCATGCCATCGTAGGTGAAGGCGACACTCCCCACCACCACTCCCGAAATATTCGCCGCTACAGTCAGCGGCGCAGCACCCGTAATTGCGATCGTGCCGCTTCCCACGAGATCACTGCAGTGAGGAGCCGCTTGATCGGTTTGTGCATCAAAAATGGTGAATGTCGCGGAGAACGCACCGCCAGCGTCAGAAGCATCCGTGGCTAAGGCAGCGTCCGTCGGCGAGGCATCCGGGGGTGAAACACTGGCATCTGGTGATGGCGAACCGCTGTCCGCAAGTGAAGCGTCCGACAATGATCCGGCGTCACCTGGCGCAGCGTCAGTGGCCAAACCCGCGTCCACAAAGCCACCGTCAGCCGCGCCACCGTCCGTGAGCCCCGCGCAGCCGATGATCGAGTAGACGAGATTGGGCGTGCCCCCAGTGCCGCCGTTGCCCCCGGTTCCGCCGTGCCCGCCAGCGCCGCCAGCACCACCCCCGGGCGTGCCAGCTGTGCCCCCGCCGCCCCCAGTTGCTCCCGCAGCGCCGCCGCTCGCACCGCCGTTGCCACCGAGACCGCCACCATTACCGCCCGCACCACCGCCGGCCACAACTCCTCCGGCATCGCCACCGCCCACGCCAATCGTACCGCCAATGCCCGCCGCTCCACCGGTGGCTAGGTCCGCTCCGGTCTTTTTGTCGCTCCCGCAACTACCAAGTAGCAACGCCGTTGGTAGTAGGCACAACCCGAGTGTTGTTGAATAGCGCATGTTGCCCTCCCGAGGCTGCAGCAGCCGCGAGGACACGCAGCTGACGATGTGCAATAGAGTCGCTCAGCCCTTCGGCAGCGTCAAGCGCGCCAGCATGTGGGCGCAAATCCCTGTCCGCAAATTTCTCTCCAGGGTTGATTTTCGGGCGAGCGGATCAAGAAGCCTCATCGACATCAATGGAATTCACTCAAATGAGTGATCCACCATTGATCGTCCCAGCTGATCAGCACCCGCACCTCGAGCTTTCGCTCGTCGGAGCCGACGCGATAATGCAGAATGGAATGCCGCGAAGCCCAATAGGGCAACGCGTTGCCCTCCTTGTGCTTGTGCACCCAGCCGCCTCGCTTGACGATCTCTAAGCCCACGAATTCCGCTTTGCCCAAATCCGCGGTGGTGCGGTGCAGGGTGTGAATGTCGTCCTCGTAGCGTTGCTTGAGCTGATCCCAATAGTGCCCAGGGTTCTTGATCGCTTTGACGAGCAAAAAGGCATCGCGCGGAAAGAAGAATTCCGCAGCTAGTGCAGGTTGATCCTGCTTGATTGCTTCGAGCAGCACGCGAGCTTTGTCCGCCGCATTCCCGACGGGTGGACGCTCCGGGATCTCTTTGAGATCGGCTCGATTGTGTTCAGGGATTTGCAGCGGTTGTGTAATGGCTGGCGCAGCGCTCGTTATCGCAGAGGGCATCGCAGAAGGCAGCGGGGGCACGACAGCAAGCGCGGACGCGGTCGCAATCGCTGCAACCTTGCTGGCCGTCGCCACCACTGCCGGAGCGGGTGCTGTTTCGCGAGCACTGCGACAGCCACTGAGCGTCAGAGCGCAGAATGAAGCTGCAACAGCACGGAACAGCGAACGGCGCACCCCGTTGCTCTATCCAGGTCAGCTCCCCCAAGACAAGCCTAAAACTGCGTTAGACGTGCGTGAGAGCGAGAAGTTTCAAAAAAATCGATTGGGGAGATCGCGGGGGACTTGAACGGCGATCTTCGAAACTTTTGGCGTTTCCAGGCGTCAGAACGCGCACGTCTCTCAACTTGGAGGTTTCATGACACACACACCAGCCCACGATCGTCACCCTTTCTTGCGTCCACCGTTGATGCGCGGCATCGCTCTGCTGCTCTTGTGTAGCAGTGGCTGCTCTCATCCAGTCGGCAATGCGCCGCCCGCTTCATCCAGCTCGGGTCGCAACGCAATGCAGAGTGAGCAGGGCGCCGGAACACGTGCGAAAGGAGAAGTCGCTCGCGACGATAGCGCCGCATCGATCGCAGCGCTGCCCTCCGATGCGCCCGCTTCTTCCGAATCTAAGGACAAGCCTTCAGCAGCGCCTGAGAAAGAGGAGGGCGACGATTTGACGGCTCCTGCGAGCCCCAATGTTGTTGCTCCTCTTCGCGGCGCCTCCGCTGACAAAGCCAGTGGAGCGGCGGATCTATCCAAAAGCGAACCGATGATGGGTTTGATGGGGAATATGGGCCAAGGGGCAGGTCGGCTTGCGGGGGGTGCAGCCGCAAGCGCACCCAAGATGCGCATGAGCCGAGCCTATGCCATGCAAGCGCCGGCTCCAGCGCCAACACAAGCTGCGCCTGCAGAATTCAACACTGAGAACTACCACCACGTCGACGACCACCGCTTCGTGACCACGCAGGATCAACCGCTGTCGACCTTTTCCATCGACGTCGACACCGCTTCTTACAGCAACGCGCGCCGCTTTTTTAGCGAGGGGAGCCTGCCCCCCGCCGATGCCATTCGCGTGGAGGAATGGCTCAACTACTTCAGTTACGATTACGCGCCGCCCACTGACGGCAAGCCCTTCAGCGTGCACAGCGAAGTGTCGCGTTGCCCTTGGAATGACCAACACGAACTCGTCAGAATTGGCATCAAAGGGCAAACGATGGCCGAGGAAAATGTGCCGCCGCGCAATCTGGTCTTCTTGATCGATGTTTCCGGATCCATGATGGACCCGAACAAACTGCCCTTGGTCAAACAGGGCCTGAGCATGTTGGTGAACACGCTGCGCGCGGAGGACTCCATCTCGATGGTGGTGTACGCGGGTGCCTCGGGGTTGGTGCTGCCGCCCACCAGCGGCAAAGATCGTGGCCGCATCTTGAGCGCGCTGGGGCAACTGGAAGCCGGTGGGTCCACCAACGGCGGTGATGGCATCCGCCTCGCTTATCAAGTCGCGCAGCAGTCCTTTCACAAGGAAGGGATCAATCGCGTGATCTTGGCAACCGACGGCGACTTCAACGTGGGCACCAGCAGCGAAGGCGAACTGCAGCGGCTGATTGAAGACAAGCGCAAGGGTGGCGTGTTCTTGACTGTGCTTGGCTTCGGCACGGGTAACACCAAAGATTCGACCATGGAAATGCTGGCCGACAAAGGCAACGGCAATTACGCTTACATCGACACCGCAGCAGAAGCGCAGAAGGTGCTAGTGCGTGAAGCGGGCTCCACTTTGGTCACCATTGCCAAAGACGTGAAGCTCCAAGTCGAATTCAACCCCGCCAAGGTCCAAAGTTACAAACTCGTTGGCTACGAAAACCGCACCCTAGCCAAAGAGGATTTCAACGACGACAAGAAAGACGCGGGGGAGATAGGCGCCGGGCACACCGTGACCGCGCTTTATGAAATTGTACCCGTGGGTGCGCCTAGCCCGGCTGTGCCTTCCGTAGACCCACTCAAGTATCAAGCACCCACAGGGCTCTCGCATGCCGCGAGCAGCAATGAGCTCATGACCGTTGCGGTGCGCTACAAGCTGCCCAAGAGCGATACGAGCACGAAGTTCTCCGTGGTGGTGAGCGATGCTGCAGAGGCGTTGGAAGCGGCCTCTGCCGATTACCGATTCGGCGCCGCTGTCGCTGAAGTGGCGATGATCTTGCGCAACTCGCCGGATGTTGAACGCGGCAGTTTGCAATCCGCACGGGCGCTGGCGCAAGGTGCGGTGGGCAAAGATCCTCACGGCGACCGTGCTGAATTCCTAGGATTGGTGGATCGGGCCATGCGCCTGAGGCCGCCAGCGGTGAAGCTGGCTTCTGGCAACCCCAATCAGCGCGGGAACTGAGCCGCGCGGGTATTGCGGGAATAATGCCGTAAATCGCAGTGTTTCACTGCAGCTCACGATTGGCTGGGCGGGGCTTGACACAAAGGGCTCCGCTCAGTCACGCTTGCGGCCCTGACTATTGACTGAATTTTTAGGAGAACCCTATGGCGCGCACCCGGATCCTTGCATTTCTCCCCCTTGTTGCTGCATTCGGCTGTGCTGCATCGTCGGCCACCGTAGCCAAGAACACCGCCAACCTAACCGGCTGCCAGCCCGCGAACCTGGCAGTGTTCAACTACGACAAGAAAGCCGGCAGTTGGGACGCCGCCTGCGGCGAACAAATCTTTGCCTGCACTACGGTTCATGGGAAGCGCCAGTGCACCCAGCTTGAGGCATCAGGGGTGAACCCCGAGTTGGCGGCGCGGGTGCAAGTGCTGCAACAGGTGCCCCAGAGTCGTCGGAACTATTTCGCGTCCACCGATTTGCTTGCAACGCCGTGGCCTGAGTATGCCCGCAACATCGCCGTCGTCAGTCGCTTGAACGACGCGCAACTCAAGGCGGTCGACGATCCGCGCACCGTGTACACCGGTTTCTCTCCCGCACTGGATGCGCAGTTGACCCAATGCGTGGGGCCGAACAAGGTGGCTCGCGTCTCGGTCTCAGCCAGTGGCGAGATCTCCCCCGCAACGGGTGCAGCCTCCTGTGTGCGCGCGATCGCCATGCAGCAAGAATTGAGTCCCCTGAGCAAATACCTGGGCACGACCATCACCTTGGCACCGGGCGTGCGCGATCTGACCATCCCCAATCACCCCGGCGAACTCGCCGCGCCAGAGCCCGCCGATGCGGAAGCAAAGCGTCTCGCGGATGAGGCGGCGAAAGCCAAAGCGGATCAGGAATTGGCTGAGAGCAATCTTGCAGCGGTGCGCACTTGGCTCGATGGATTGCAACTCGATCTCGTCAAGTGCACAGGGGTAAAGGAAATTCCGGTGGACGTCGTGGTCGACGCATCGGGTGTGCCCACGGTAACGCTGCAGGGTAAGTTGAACACCCCCCACAAGAAGAGCTGCGTGCAGACAGCAGTGGGCGACAAGCATTTCGAAGGTGGCGCCCGTACACTCAGCTACGTCGTGGGCGCGCCGCACGATGCACCGGCGCCCGCACCCAGTGAGCCCGCTGCTGCGGCTCCGGCACCCGCAGAAGCGGCGCCAGCTAATCCCGCTCCAGTGAGTCCCGCTTCGGCGAGTCCCGCTTCGGCACCCGCGACTCCGGCAGCAGCTGGCACTTCAGCGAAATAATCGGCCCAGTCACGAGGGTTCATTGGCCTGGAGCAATCCCCACGATTGCGCCAAGCCGCATATCCTGTCGTTCGCTGCGCGACGTCGAAGGAATCGCGCTCGCCCTTCCGGCAATGGGATTGATTGAGCAATTGCCAGAAGCCGCGTCACAACTGCCCTGAGCGCTTCGCGCGCCGCATCGTGATTCCCAACAGCTTCGCAGGCTTCGGCAAAAGCCAGATCGGTCAAGCCCTCAGTCAATTCGAGATCCCCGCATTTTTTCCTGATTTGGGCGCCGGTGAGCGCCGCTTCGTAACCGGCCTGCAACTGCCCTTTGGCCAGAAGCACGCGAGCGAGCAATGCGTGCGCCGCGCAGGCGAGATCGTCCACCACGACGATCACAAGGGCGGCTTGGGCATCGGCTTCCGCAGTCGCAACATCACCCCGCTCAAGTGCCGACCAGCCGCAAAACAGGCGACAAATAAATGACAGGCGCGGGCTGCCCCCCAACGCATCGAATGCCCGCCTCAAGGTGGCCTCTCCCTCGGCTTGCCCCGCGTAAATCATTGCTAGTCCTTTGACGGCGAGCGCATAGGAAGAAAGAAACCCAGCTCCCAGACGCGTTGCTTCTTTCTCAGCCGCAGTGACGATCCGCAGTGCTCGCTCAGAATCACCGGCCCACGCGCTCAGACTGGCTTCGTTTGCGCTCGTGAGCAGCGCGTGACGGGTTGCGTGGGCCGCTTCGAATGCGATTCGGCTTATTTCGAAGCTCACAAGACACTGGCTGATATTGCGCTCTTGCACCCAGGCGCTCTCCGCTCGCACCCGCTGCACCCAACCCAGCGCAAAAGGGTCCAGTGCGTCGGGGGTGGCCGCAAGATCCGCAAAGCGAGCGCTCAATTCTGAACCCGCGGGGTGATGGGCCCAAAGCAATTGTGTGCGCGCGCGACACAGGGCGACGGCTTGCGCACTGCGCGCCGCGGGGGCCGCTGAAGCTTCAGCGACGCGCTTCATCCACTGAGCAACATTTTCATTCCTCCCGCGCTGCCCCAGCGCGGCGATGGCCACCGACGCCGCGGCGAACCACTCTGAGCTGCCCGCCGGCAAGAGCGCCGTCGCCTCATCGGCGCGCTCAACCGAGACTTCAAGATCTCCTTTCCAGAAGTTCACGTCGGCCAGGATCGCAGCAATCACGCCTCGCGTCGCCTCGTCCGGATTACTCAGCAGAGCGCGTTCACAGTGCAGCGTGGCGGCCTCCAGATCGTTGCCCTCCAAGGCGCGCCGCGCCGCCTGCACCAAAAACGCCCGGGCTCGGTCTTTTGCCCCGCCCAGGAAGTGATGTTCTGCCAACACGGCGGGATCCGATTCACCCACCTTTTCCAGCCAAACTCCCGCCAAACGGTGGCCAACCGCGCGGGCTTCATCGGTGAGCATGGCGTACGCAGCGTCGTGCAGCAGCGCATGGCGGAACACCCATTCGCTCTCGCCTCGAACACGCGAGGTGGCACTGCGCACGATGAATTCATGCTCTGCAAGCTCGCGCAAGTGGGTTATGAGATCGGCACGTTCTTCAATGGCTGCCAGCGCTTCCACACCGGAGGCCCAGAACCGCTCACCGTATACACTGGCCACGCGCAGCATCCGCCGGGCCCCGGGCGACAGATCGTCGAGGCGCGCCTGCACCATGCCCAGCACTGAATCCGGAAGGGCGTCGGGACGTTGGCCGCTTTCCACCGCGCGCACCAACTCCTCAAGGTAGAACGGGTGCCCCGCAGCTCGCTCGACCAACTGATCGACCACTTGATCGGGAATGCGGCTACTCAACAGTCCGCGAGCGAGCGAACGCGCTGCTCGATTCGACAGCGCACCCAGGCGCACCTCTTGAAAAGCGCGCCGCCGAAAAACATCGGGGCACTTGCTGTTGACCTCCGGGCGAGCCGTGGCCACAACCAACAACGGACAGTCGGAGAGCGCCGCCAGCGAGGCATCAATCAGGCGCAACGAGGGCAGATCTGCCCAATGCAGATCTTCCAGCGCGATCACCACGGCGCCTGCTCCGCAGCGTGCGCGCAACCACTCCACCCACACCTCGCGCACCAAATCGTGCATGGTTGTCAAATCCGCGCGAGCGGCGCGCAGCTCGGGGCTCGCCTCATCGATCGGAACGTAAGCTCCACAGATCTCACCCAGCAGCTCTTCCAATTTTCCAGCATCGCTCGGGCCAAAATCGCGTTCGATCAGCGCGCGCAGTTTGCCCGCGCGGGTGCTGGCGCTGTCGCTCTCCAACATGCCGGCTTTGCGCGCCAGCAGCTGTGAGACGATACCGAAGCTCGATCCGGCGCGCACCGGATCGCCTTGAGCGAAGAGCAGCTCAATGTCCGCGCGAGGCGCCACGCGGGTGGAGAGCAGCTCGTGCAACAAACGTGATTTGCCGAGCCCTGCGGGGCCCGTGAGCAGCACCACTTGGGCGCGGCCTTCCTCCACGCATTCGGCCAGGCTTCCTTCCAGGAGCGCCATTTCTCGCGCGCGCCCCACACACTGCGCGGGGCGCCCCAACAGCAATCGCCCCGAGGTGGTTGTTTCGTGCTCGCGGATCACATCGCGCCACTTGCCAGTACCCCGCACATCGAATCGTTCACCAAGCAAATCATGAGTATTTTCATCCACTTGCACGCCACCCGCGGAGCGCGAGAGCACGGCCTCTGCGGCGCGATCGATGGCGTCACTGATACGCAAATCGCCCGCCACCACGACGCGCCCCGTCACCACCACAATCGGCGAATTCGGATGCTGGGAGGCAATCAACAGGGCACAGCGCGCCGCGCGCATGGCCTCTTCCGCCGGCGAGGAAGCACCGCGCAAGGTCACGATCATCGCATCGCGCACCAACGGATGCAGGGTGGCCCCAAATGGCTCAACCAAGTCTTCTACGGCGTGCCGCTTCGGTCGGGCGGAGCGAATCGCGACGGTTTGCGCTTCTCGGCGCGCACCCAGATTGCACAGCACGAACGATGCTACACGACGCTCACCGCTGGGAACCGCTTCAACTTCTGGCACGGATGCCGCGCGCTGAGCGATGGAGCGTAACTCGTCACCCACCGCCTGCATGTCCGGCGGTCGATCGCTCATTGCTTTTGCCAGCATGCGGCGAACCAAAGCAGCAAGCGGTTCACCGATTTCTGGCCTCAGCGAACCGAGCTTGGGCGCCTCTTCCAGGACGATGCGAGCGAGCACGGCAATATCGTGAGGCGCGCGAAACGGAGGATTCCCAGTCAAGCAGCAGAAGAGCAACGCGCCCAATCCGTAAACGTCTGTGCGCACGTCCACGCCTTCGCCCCGCACTTGTTCGGGCGCCATGTACGCCGGCGTACCCACAATGGTGCCGGCGGCGGTCAATTCGTCCGAACTCGCCTGGCGCGCCACGCCGAAATCGATCAGCTTGGCTTGTTCCACGGCGCCATTGACGAGGAACACGTTGGCGGGCTTGAGATCGCGGTGCACCACGCCGCGTGCATGCGCCGCGGCTAGCGCGCCAGCCAGGCGCGTCCCCAGAGCAATCGTGCTGTCAACGTCCAGGGGACCTTGCGCAAGCCGCAAACCGAGTTCGACACCCTCAAGCCATTCCATCACAATGTAAGGCGTGCCTTCGGTCGTCGTGCCCCCCAGTAAGTAACGGACCACGGCGGGATGATCGAGCGATGCGAGCACGGTTGCTTCGCGAGCGAAACGCAAACGATCGCCCCCGTCGAATGGCAATAACTTGAGCGCTACCGTTTGCCCGCCAGAGCGATCCCGGGCGCGGTAGACGCGCCCCATTCCGCCGCTGCCCGCCAGATTGACCAGCTCGTAGCGCTCCGCAATTTCCGCGTCGACGCTGTCCATCTCGCCCCACGCAATTGAACTACTGAACTGCGACCCTCAAGGGAGCGCTCAGTTGCCGAATACGACGAATGGCTTGCCTTCCAGCGCTTTCTGCAGACCCAGGAACGCGCCATTGGCCTGCTGCCAACTTGGCCGCGACTCAATGCGATCAAGCCATGCGGCCACCCTGGGGTACGCGCCGTAACGCGCACCGATCACTTTGGGCAGTGATGCGAATGAAGCCCCAAACAAATCCGCAATGGTCAGTGCATCGCCGGCAATGAAGCCGCTGGCGCTGAGCAGGTGTTTATCCAGTACGCCCAGCAAGCGCTCGGTGCGTTCACGTCCCCACTCGGTCGTCGCACGCGTCAACTCGGCAGTGGGCCGCGCGTGATGCGGCAGGATCTGCGGGTAGAGCATTTCAAAAGCCATGTGATGCTCAAACGCCGTATTGAACCAATCCATTCGCTCATTCACGCGCGCCCTTTGCTTGAGATCGCGCGGATACAACGGCGAGTTCGTCTTCTCCGCCAGGTACTTGAGGATCGCAGAACTCTCCGCAAGCACGAAACCGTCGTCTTCCAACACAGGCACCGCTTCACTCGGATTGAGCGCGCGGAACTCCGGCGTCTTGTGTTCCCCCTTGCTCAAATCGATGGGCACATTCTCGTAGGGCGCCGCAATTTCGGATAGAAAAGCGACAATCGGCCGGCAATGCGTCGACAATGGCGTCTGATACAGCTTCATTCCTGTGATCTCCTGTGCGCAAAGTTTACCCAATAGTGCCCAACCCCACGTTTGAAATCGCCCCCTATTCGAAATCGCCCGCCGCGCTGCATCAGCAGCGCATTTTTAGGTCCGCTCTGCTGTGCGTGTGCGCAGGCAGGTGGCCCTCCGACGTTGTAGGCAGCGCGAAAACCTTGGTATCTTCCTGCGGTTCCATGACGCGAATTGTTTCCTTGCTTGCCTTGTGCGGTGCGGCTCTTACCGCGTGCGGCGCAAGCTCGAAGGACGCCGCAGGTGTGGGAGGCGCTACGAATGGTCCCAATGGCGTCGGGACTGGTGGCAACCCGTCCATTTCGAGTGTCGGGGGCAACGCGAGCGCCAGCGGAGGCGGCGGCAATGCAACAGGGGGCAATTTCAGCGGTGGTGCATCAAGTGGCGGTGCGCTAAGCGGAGTCGCGGGGCTTAACACCGGCGGGACGGCGCAAGGCGGAAGTGCGGGAAGTTCGACTAGCGGCACTGGCGGAGCTTCGGGTGGAGCGGCAGGAATCAGCGCAACAGGAGGAATGCCGAGTGGACCTCCCACCGGCGTGAACTTCACAACGCACGACGTTGACGTTCAGGGCATGGGCTCCGTGTTCAACGTTGCCGACGACTACTTCAACGACGGCTTCATTCCGCCCACCCCGGTCGCTAACTTCGGTTGCCAGTCGCAGATCACCGTCGTTCAACATGACGACGGTTCGTTGGATGTTGCCTGGCTCGATTACACATTGGGCGGCGGCAAACCTTGGGCGCTGCCCACGCCGGGAATGATCAACATCACGCACATTGACGCCGCGCTCACTGGCGCAACCAGCGAAGCAACCGGTATTCAATCCTACAAGTTGCTGGGGTTCACCGAAGATGCGAGCGGCGCGGTCTACCTCGCTTACAACAAAGACCACGCCCTAAAGACCAATGCGCAAGACGATGAGAACAACATCAACGGCAACGAGTTGCACGTGGTCAAGTTAGGCCAAGGCGGATGGGATCAACTCATTTTTGGCGACCAGGACAACAACGCCGACGCTACCCCTGGGGATCCGGGTGGCGCAGCCAGTTCAGTCTTGAGCTTCGATCCGACGAACAATGTCCTGGTGCTTTATCTAGGCCATTCCATGATGTGGACGCCCACTCGCCATCAAGCCGGCTACCTCCGACTGATCAATCCAGAATCCGGCGCAGTGTTGCCTCCCGCGGGTGACGACATCCTGCATTTCGGCGCGGGCTGGTGGTATTCGCACAATTTCAATCAACGGCTGATCATCGATGGGGGCAACTACTACTTGTTGGCCCATGGTGATGCTTTTTCACGGCAACTGGGCTTCGCGCGCTGGTCGCTCAGCGGTTATACCGACCACAACGACACGGATTTTAACGAATCCTACTGGGCCATTGCTGGCAACGAGGGCGATAACAACACCAATGCGCAGACGGGGCAATTCGCGCGCATGGCGGACGGTCGCTTCGTGATCACCCACACAACCTCCGAAGGCCGCAATGCGCGCGATGTGCGCGTGATCACTGCCAGCGGTACAGACGGCACAGCGGATACCGCTGGCGCGGTGTGGCTGACGAGCAATCCCGCGGATACACACGCCACCATGCCCAAGGTTGAACTGTTGGGAGATCAGTTGCTCGTGACATACGCGTTGTGGCCCGGCTCAGGCCATACCCTTTCCTGGTATGCCGCGCTGCTCGACTCGTCACTTGCAACCGTGGTGGCCGCGAAGCAGGTGCCCAACGTCGAATTCGTCGATTCTGCGCCGCTATTTCGCTTCAAGGGTGGCCTCAACCTGGGCAACGTCGGCTGGGTCTCTGGCAATGCGACGCACACGCTCACCGTGGGCATCGCGTCGCCCAGCTATCAATAATCCTACTCGCAATAATCCTACTCGCTGGCCACCCACGTGCCGACCAACACGTCACGATGAGTACAAGCCACGCCGTGCGCCGCAGCATCGCCGCGTGCGTCCGTGCAGTTGCCGTCGGTCACGGGGTAGTCGACCAGCGTTTGCTCGTGATCCACCTGGATCTGATCGGCATTCCGATCGAAGGTGACGTCTTCAGAGCCCCCTTGCACGCAGGTGTTGTTCCCATCGGGCGTGCCAGCCTGCTGCCAATGGTGGGTTATCGCGTGATCGTTGACTTTGTCCGTGGCGGTGCGCTGCAGCAAGCAAGCGACGAGGGCACCCGCCCGTTCCTGAGCTATGAACGTGCGGCACTCCTCCTGCGTATTGCCGCACAAGCACGCCTCTGTGGTTGCACCCAAACCTTCAAACGCATTGACCCAGAAGTACTGGGCCATCAATTGCGCACTCTCGTCGGTGCCAGAGGCTGAACACGATCCGTCAGCCACCAGGTAGCTGTGCACCCGATAGATGCCGCCAAAGGTGGTCTTCATCCATTCAACGAGCGCTCCAACGTCTTGGGAGTTGCCTCCGTCCGCTGGCGTCGGAGCCCGGTAGGAAGTCTTGTATCCGCTGCCCGGATCGCACGCGATGGCGCACGGAAGGAACGCTGCGACGAGCAGTCGTCGAATGCCGCGCAGCATTGGAACTCCTCTAAGGGAGCGTTGTGCCGGAGCCACCCGTGGGCGTGGGTGTGCTGCAGTCGCATTCAGACCATGTGCTGTTAACACATTGCTGAGTGCCAAAGCAGCGCCCCGTTCCATAACAATTGCGGGAGAGCCCTTGCGAGCTACAGCTCTGCACGGCTGAGCCGCCCGAGCTTGAGCCGGCGTTGCTCGACCCGCCCGAGCTGCTGTCGCCGTGAACATAGGGGCCGGCACCGGTGCACGACCAAGTGAGGGCAAAGATCGCGATCAGGCTCCGCGGGCGGCTCATATTCCTGTCCTTATTCCTCTCCGCCGGTGATTTCAAGCCGCTGATTTCAGGCCGGTGATTTCAAGGAAACGGTCACTGTTCACGAAATGCATCGGCGGGGCGCAAGCGCGCCGCGTGTCGGGCTGGCCACAGTGTGGCGAGCAGACACACCACCACCGCGAAAAACCCCGTGAATAAGAAATTCGACGCCCGCATCTGAACCGGCAGCCGCGAGATAAAATACACCTTGGGATCGAGCGGGAAACCGTAGGTGATGACCCAATGGCACACCGCGTAGCCGAATGCGAGCCCCACCAGTGCCCCACTGATGCCAATGAACAATCCTTGGTACAAGAACACGCGCAACACGGCGCTGTTGGACGCACCCATCGCTTTGATCACAGCGATTTCCTTGCGCTTGTCCAGCACCACCATGATCAGCGTAGCGATCACGGTGAACGCGGCGACTAAAATGATCAGCGCGAGCACCAAGCTCATCAACACCTGTTGAATGCGCAGCGCGGTGAATAGCCCGTGGTTGAGCTCCTCCCAGTCCAAGGTGTGGTAGAGGGCGTTGTCGCCCAGCATGCGATCGATCTGAGCGGCCACTTCCTTGGCGCGATCGATGTCTTTCACTTTCATCTCAATGCCGGTGACCGTGTCGCCCCCATCGTAGAACGCCTGCGCTTCGTACAAATCCGTGTAGGCCAATTTGGAATCGTATTGTTCGAACCCCGCCTCGAACACTCCCACCACTCGAAAACGCTTGGCAACCGGCGGCCGCAGCGCGCCGTTGTTGAGGGAATAACCGATCGTCGGTGAAGTAACTTCGATGCAATCGCCCATCTTCGCTTGCAGCGTCTGCTTCAACGACACCCCGATCACGATGCCGGGCAACGTTTTGTCCCCGGTAGCACAGGGATCGGCACTCAACTCCGCGGGCAACACATCTTGATCCGGCAGCACGCTGTCGTAACCAGCAGCCGGTTCAACGGCACCCACGGGCGCATCCTTCGGTAGTGCTTGGTCGGGTTCGTCCGCTTGAGCCGGAGCGCTACCGAGCGGGGCAGCCTGCTTCTGCTTTTGTTCCGCTTTGCTCCTTGCAATCTCAGCCTCTAGCTTATTGAGAAACCCCAGTTCGCTTTCTTGGTGCAACGCGCCGCTTGGCTGCTCCAGCGAATCATTGATCTGCACTTTGGGCGGCTCGGGCGGCTTAGCGCCCGGTAATCGCAAACCCGTGAGACCCCCTTCGACCATGTGCTGGGGCAGATCCAAGACACTGCCTACCCGCGACGGGTCGACGCCTTTCAACAGCACGCCGGTTGCAGTGCGATCTTTGCGGGTGAGCATCATGGGATTGATTACAAACGGCGCGATGCCGGTCACATCCGAAAGCGGCTCAAGCCGTTTCATCACGTCGCGATACTCGGTGAATTCGCTGGCGTATTTGAGCACCAGCACGTGCGCGTTCACCCCTAAGACCTTGTCGCGGAATTGAGCGCGGAAGCCGCCGGTTACACCCAGCACTGTGACCAAGGCCGCAGTACCCAAGGCCACTCCAATGATGGCAAACAGCGTCCCAACGGAAATGAAAGCCCGCCGTTTCGAGCTCATGTACCGCAGCGCCACTCGCAGGGAGAAACCCATGATCCGGCGCTTTCCTAACATGAGTAACGGCAGCCGCCGCTATACGAATTATCAGTACTACGGTAATCGCCGACCGCAGTCGTCAGTGCCCGGCGAGCGCAGCCATCGGGCCCAAAGCCGCCCCCGTCCCCAGTCGCCATGTAGGTTTCTGGGCGCAGCGCGTATTTGAACGGATCAAACCGACCCGCTCAAGCCATTGCCCAGAAAGAAAGTGTACTTTGCCCACAGATGCATCAGGATCACCGGGCAAAGCTGCGTCTCTTAATTCTTACTGATTTCGCATGACTCAAGAAGGTCGAAAACCGCTGGGGGAAACGCCCGACCCACAGGCGCGGGTGAGCGGCGAACCGCCTCCACCAGAGGGAGGCTTTACGGATCGCTCAACGGGCATGAAACTGGTGAGCAAACCGCGGACCGCCTCTGAGCCGGGGCTCGAACACAACCCCACGCTGGTTGGTGCCGACTC
This sequence comes from Polyangiaceae bacterium, assembly GCA_035496495.1. Lineage (GTDB taxonomy): Bacteria > Myxococcota_A > Polyangia > Polyangiales > Polyangiaceae > SZUA-265. Next base: position 3,327 of record DATJEQ010000094.1, on the reverse strand, counting down.
GAGCAACCCGGCGGCGAGTCTGCGCGCGCCTTCCAGTCCTGACAGCCGCCCACCTCCACCTCCCTCCGCACGCGATTCGGACATGTACTTGGGCTGCACGATCGACAACCGCTACAAGGTTGAAGCGCTGTTGGGCGAAGGCGGCATGGGCGTCGTCTATCAATGCCGCCATAAGATCATCGACAAGAAAGTGGCGATGAAGATCTTGCGCTCGGAGTTGGCGCGTGAGCACGAAGTCACGGAGCGATTTTTGATCGAAGCCAAAGCGGCTTCGGCAATCGGCAATGAGCACGTGATCGACATCAGCGATTTTGGGCAACTGCCCGATGGCGCTGCCTACTTCGTGATGGAGTTCCTCGATGGGCAGCCGCTTTCTGCTGTGCTCTCGACTCACAAGTCGCTGCCCGCTGCGCGCATTCTGCACATCGCGTTGCAGCTGGCCAAAGGCCTGGAAGCGGCGCACAAGGCCGGTATTGTTCACCGCGATTTGAAGCCCGACAACGTGTTTTTGATCACGCGCGCCGGTGACCCGGATTTCGTCAAAGTGCTGGATTTCGGCATTGCCAAGGTCTCCTCTGCGGCAACGGGAAGGCTGACTCAAGCCGGCTCCGTTTTCGGGACTCCACATTACATGTCTCCTGAGCAAGCGGCGGGCGCGCCGGTGGATCACCGCGGCGACATCTACGCCGTGGGTGTGATGCTCTATGAGCTCGCCACGGGCAGCTTGCCCTTTCAGGCCGATAACTTCATGGCGATCCTCACGCAGCACATCTACAAGGCGCCGGCCTCGCTGCGGTCGATCGAGCCGTCTGTTCCGCCGCAACTCGAGGCGATCGTTTTGAAGTGTTTGTCGAAGCGCCCGGAGCAGCGCTACCAATCGATGCAAGAGCTGGCGCAAGATCTGGAGGCTTTCCGAGCAGGATCTATTCCTAGCGCTGTTTCCGAAATGATGGAGCGCTCGGGCGGCTTCAGCGTTCCCGCTGAGTTCTTCAAGACGGCACGCAGCGCCACGTCTCCAAAGGCCGCTCAGGCACGTTGGCCGCTCTACGCGGGGCTTGCGGCCGTGGTCGCAGTGGGAGCCTGGTTCTTGGCGAGTCAGGGCAGCTCAAAAGAGGATCACACTCCGCAGCCGATGGCTGCCGTGGCACAGCCGAAGCAGGCGCCAGCGGGCTCTGCTCCAACGGAAGAAGTGCAGATCACCTCGCAGGTCGTGATCGGGATCGACCCACCTACCGCCCACGTATTTCAAGGCGACAAGGATCTGGGCGTCAGCCCGGTAGTGGTCAATGTGCCGGAAAATCAGCAAGTCAATGTGGAGGTGCGCCAAGAAGGATATGCCACCCAAACGTTGAAGCTGGACGGCAGCCAACAGAAGATGAGCGTGGCGCTTGAGCCCCTCAAGCCGCGCCACACCGCGCCCAAGAATACCGCGCTTAAAGCCGCGCCTGTTGATCCGAAGCTGAAGAAGCCCAAGAGCGGCTCGCAAATCGGTGGCGGGGAAATTGTCAATCCTTGGGCTGGCGGCTAAAACTGCGAGGCCATGACCTCGCCCTTGATTGCCGTGCCCGCTGCGGCGCGAAGTATCTGTGATGCCCTGACCGCGCAAGGTCACGGTGCGTGGGTCGTCGGTGGTTGTGTGCGCGACTCATTGCGTGCACAGCTTTCGCCTTCTGGTTCCCACTACGCAGCCGATTGGGACATCGCCACCAGTGCGCGACCCGAACAAGTACAACAGCTCTTCCGTCGTGTGATCCCCACCGGGATCGAGCATGGCACCGTGACCGTGATCCTGGGTAAGGAGCACTACGAGGTGACGACTTTACGCGCGGATGTGGGCTACAGCGACGGTCGCCGGCCCGATCAGGTGCAGTTCGTCGATGACATTGTTGCGGATCTGGCTCGGCGTGATTTCACCGTCAACGCCATTGCCTACGATGTGAAGCAAAATACCCTACTCGATCCCTTCGGCGGGCTTGACGATTTGCGAGCAGGCCGGCTGCGAGCCGTGGGCGACCCAGCGCAGCGTTTTGCGGAAGATGGATTGCGGGTGCTGCGCGCAGCGCGTTTCGTTGCAACCTTGGAGTTCTCGCTCGATCCCGCGACCGAACAAGCCATTTTGCCCTCCCTTGAGAGTTACCGCAAAGTCAGCAGTGAACGCATCCGCGATGAATGGCTCAAAGCGTTGAAGGCGCCGTCCCCCAGTCGCGCGTTCGCGGTCATGCGCGACCACGGCTTGTTGGAAATCAGCGCGCCCGCTCTGTCCGCGCTTCGAGAACAAACCACGCCGGATCGGGCGTTCAGCTTATTGGATCGCGCACTGATCCACTTGGATCGCGCGCCCAAGATTCCAACGCTGCAGTTGGCAAGCTTACTTCATCGTCTCGCGGAGGTCCCCGGCACTGCCGCAAACAAAGCCGGCGATTTGCTGCACGCACTGCGTTTTTCGAATCAAGAGATTGCCCGAGTGAAGGCGCTCATCACTGAGCATCGCATTGATTACGCCTCCACTTGGTCGGATGCGTCGGTGCGCCGCTGGCTGCAGCGCGTGAGCACTGCCCTGTATTCGGACCTGATCACCTTGGCAGAAATCACCAGCGACGATCCCAGCGACGCCAGCTTACTCTCTGAGCTTCACAAGCGCGCCGCTCAACAAATCCAAAGCGGGGCTCCGCTGTCGCTCAAATAGCTCGCGATCAGCGGCAGCGATCTGATGCGCGAGCTTCACTTGCAACCTGGACCGCAAATTGGCCTTCTGTTGGAGCGATTGTTGGCTGACGTAATGGAGGACAGCAGCCTGAATCAGCGACAAACCTTGCTGGCGCGGGCCAGCGCACTGCTCGCTCAGGCGTGAAAAGAAGCGGCCAACGGCCCCCGTTTCACGGATGCAAAAGTCCGTGCTAGGACCTTTTCATGCCGCAAGCGACCGAGAAAAAGAACAGCTGCATGACCTGCCTGGGCACTGGGGAGGCCCCGAGCGACTTTGGGGTGGTCGATTGCCCCGACTGTGGAGGCTCCGGCGTATTGCCCAACACCAGTGTGCTAGTGGAATGGCGCGCCGCGGACATTGAGCGCGCGCTGGGGGCCGGCAGCGAGCCAGCGATGAACGACGTGAAGTGGCTGCTGGCTGAATTGCGCCGCGCACGCAAAGCGCTCACTGAGATCATCGCGCTCGCTCATGACGCGAGCGATCCCGACTCAATTGCCCTCAAGATCCGCTTCTGTGCCAATCGCGCACTGGGGCTCTACGACACCAGCCCCGTGCAGCCCCCAAGCTCCGGGGCTGCGTGAGCCTCATTGGGGCAATCATCTGGATTAACCCGCGTCCGC